>JAGHCF010000077.1:0-6584 GCA_021160605.1 Nanobdellota archaeon
CCATAAGGTTCTCCAGCATAAACGTGGACCCAGAGTTCTTCGTTCATTTTGCTTTAGGAGCCATGACCATATCCAGTTTCTTCGGAGGGATTGCCATGGGGCTGATAGAAAAAGGAAGTCAAAAGGCAGGCGTGAGGTACATCCCCGCCCTCCTCTTGTTGAACTTCTTGATCTTCTTCTTAGTGAGGAAAGTGGTGAGCTCTCTCCTCTCAGGAATGGCTATTTAAGTAAAGTATTTAAAAAATTGATTTCTTTCAAAATAAGGTGATTTAGTTGAGGGCACAAGCTGCTCTGGAATATTTGATGACGTACGGTTGGGCGATACTGATCATAGTGATCGCGATCGGTGCGTTGTATGCGATGGGTCTCTTCGGAATAGGGGCACCACAGACGTGCAGTCCATGCTTCCCAGCAGGAGGGGACTTCACTTATCAAGACCACTCTGTAGTGAACGGTATACTCTACCTTTCAGTTCAGGAAGGACCTGACTCCGTGACAGTGAGTAACGTGACCGCATCCATTACTGGGGTTGGTTCCGCCTACAATGACACAGTCGGGACGATAAACGCCAACGAACTTAAAGTGATCACAGTAGATATGTCGGGGCTTTCCCTTCCGACGAGCGCTTATTCCATCGACGTGCAAGTGACCTACATGAAAGAAGGGGTACCCCACGTGGCGTCCGCGACCCTACATGTGAGGCCATAAACTTCTTTTCTTTTCATTTTGAAGTTTTTTAAACCCCTGGGGCCTTTTACTTCCATGTTCCTGGTCCATTATGGAGAGATAGGTTTAAAGGGGAAGAATAGGCCCTTCTTCGAGAAAAAGCTGGTGAAGAATATAAGAGAACAAACAGGCATGAGGGTGAAAAGAATCCCTGGGAGATTGTTAGCATGGGGGAAAGACGGTTTGGATAAAGTCTTCGGGATCGCTTATTATGCGGAAGCAATGGAATTCGAATATGAAGAGCTGAAGGAAGAGCTCCCGAAGCTTATCAAGGGCAAGAGCATGAAGGTCATAACTACGAGGGCCGATAAGTCCTTTCCCCTTACTTCCATGGAAGTGAACAGGGAGATAGGGGAGATCCTGGTCAGGAAGGGGTGGAAGGCAGACATGGTGAACCCCGATGTCCGCATATACTTGGAGATCGTTCAAGGCAAGGTGTACGTGTACTTTGAGAAGATCAAGGGGCTCGGAGGTCTCCCAGTTGGAGTGAGCGGGAGAGTGGTCTCTCTCCTCTCCGGAGGGATAGATAGTCCGGTGGCTACTTGGTACGCCATGAAAAGGGGATGCGAGGTGATATGCTTACACGTTCATCCTTACCCTACTAGTGAGAGAGCCTTAAAACTCAAGATGAAGGAGTTGTTGGAGAAGTTGGGGGAGTACACTCCCACCCTGAGGTGTTACTTCATCCCCTACTTTCACTTCCAAGCCATAGAGATAGAGCCGAAGTACGAACTGATAGTGTTCAGGAGGTTCTTGATGAAGTTGGCAGAGGAAGTGGCCAAAAAAGAGGGGGCTAAAGCCATAGTCACAGGAGAGAGTTTGGGACAAGTAGCTTCCCAGACCTTGGAGAGCATTTACGTGACGGAGCAAGCGACCTCTCTTCCTGTGTTAAGGCCTCTCATAGGCATGGACAAGGAGGAGATCGTCCGGAAGGCGAAGGAGATAGGAACTTATGAGATATCTATAAAGAAGTACAAGGATTGCTGTTCCATCGTGGCGAGGCATCCCGCCACCAAACCCAGATTAGAAGACGTCATGAGAGTGGAACCAAATATGGAAGAAATCATTAGGAAATCCCTGGAGGAGGCGGAAGTCATAGAAATTCCTTGAGGACCTCCCTTACCCTTATCTTCCTCTCATACTTGTACCACGCCCTCAACTGGGGCCAGTGCTCCTCATACGTCTTTTCCCTCGCCCGGTAGAACACCCCTATCGGGACTTTATCTCCCCTCTCCAAGTTGTAATCCCATTCCAATGCCTTCCTCATCGCCTTCTCGAAGCTCCTCGGGTCATGTCCTTTCTTCTCCAACTTATACATCCTCTTCTCCAACCAATCCCTGATGTCGTGGAAGGTTATGCACGGTTGTAGGACGTCTATCAAGGCGTAGCCCTTGTGTTTTATCCCCTCCTTGATCAACCTTTTGAGATGGTCCACGTACAAAGCGTAGCCCCTCGCCACGAAGGTCGCACCACTCAGCAAGGCGAGGGCGATTGGGTTAAGTGGTTTCTCGAAGACCCCTAAGGGGGTTGACTTTCCCTTGAACCCTTCCTCGGTAGTAGGGGTGGCTTGACCTGTCGTTAAGGCAAATACTTGGTTGTTGTGGACTATCATGGTCATATCCACATTGTACCTACAAGCGTGAATGAAGTGAGAGATTCCTTCCGCGTAAGTGTCCCCATCACCACCGAATCCTATCACCGTGAGCCTTGGATTTCCCACCTTGATACCCAAAGCGGTTGGGAGGACCCTCCCGTGGATGGAGTAGAAACCGGAAAGGTTGAGGTAGTCATAGATCTTGGCATGACAACCTATCCCCGTGACGGTCACGACCTCCCTTTGCCTGAGTTTCTTCTCTTTGATGAGTTCCCCCACTGCTCGCTTCACCGCATTCAAGATCCCGAAATTAGTGCACCCAGGACACCAAGTTATCTCTTCTTTCGTCCCTAACATCCCAACCTCCTCCTCAAGTACTCTGGAGTGAAGGGCCTCGCATCATATTTCAAAATCTTCCTCTTTATCTCGAACCCCGTTTGCTCCCTTATCACGTCCGCTAAGAGGCCCGTCGCGTTGTTCTCCACCAGGATGACTTCCCTCGCCTTCTTCAACTCCTTTAACACTTCTTTTGAGGGGAACGGGGAGAGGTAACATATCTGCATGAACCTGTAATCACTTTCCTTTATGGCATCTAAGATCGCCCCCTTGGTGGAACCCCAACTCACGATCAACTTCTTTCCCCTTCCATACACCTTCACGGGTTCCATGCGCATAACTTCTTTCTTCAAACTCTTCCATTTCCTCAACCTCTTTTCCACCATCTTTTCTATCTCCCTTGGTTCCTCCGTCGTGTACCCATATTCGTCGTGTTCGTAGCTCGTCGCCCTCACGATCCCCTCTCCCGGGACCGCTCTTGGACTTATCCCGCTTTTCGTGATCAAATACCTCTTGTAATCTCTTCCCGGCTTCACCAAGAACCTTTTCGGCTTTGCTTTGAATTTCATCTCGTCGTGGGTGAAGTGGCTTTCACCCATGTGTTTGTCCCCTATCAGGATGGAGAGCACGTGATACTTATAAGACAAGTAGAAGGCTTCCATTGTCCTTTGGAAGGCCTCTTCAGCGTCTCCTGGGGCCACTACCACCCTTGGAAATTCCCCATGCCCAGCGTTCAGCGCGAATTTGAGGTCTCCCTGTCCCGTATAGGTGGGGACTCCCGTGCTCGGCGCTGGTCTCTGGGCGAGGTAGACCACCAGTGGGACCTCAGACATTCCTTGTAAGCTTAGGGCTTCACTCATGAGAGCGAATCCTCCCCCAGAAGTTCCAACCATCACCATGGCCCCCGCGTAGCTCGCCCCCAACGCAGCATTTACCACTGCGATTTCATTCTCAAGTTGTAATACTAGGTGCTTGTATTTCAACTGCCTCTGAGCGAGGAAGTGAAGGACCGGTGTGGCTGGCGTCATGGGGTACGCGATGTAGATGTCTATCCCGGAAGCGATGGCCCCTAATCCGACCGCCTGATTTCCCGTTAAGAAGTACTTTTTCTTCTTGGATTTGGGGGGGAAGAGCTTCTTTCCTTCTTCAAAGGATTTGTATCCCCTCCTCATGGCTTCTATGTTCACCCTCGCATATTCCTTGTACTCTTCCTTCATGACCCTTTCCATTTCCTTAGTTCTCAACCCGAGATATCTCATCAAGGCTCCCAGAAAGATGCTGTTTCCCACGATGGGCTTCGCCTTCAACTCCTTAAGTATTCTCTCCACGTCCACTTTTTCCCCACTTATGATCGTGCCTCCTTCCCTCAAATTCTTCCCATGTTTCTTCAGCGTCTCCTCGTTCATGGCGATGATCACGTCATACTTATCCTCATGACTCATAACTGGTTCATCAGAAACGGTGACCACGTTGAAATTATGTCCTCCCCTTATCAGGGATTGATAATCCCGGTAGTTGAAGACATAGTAACCCATCCTCGTCAAAGTCTTCCCAAAGACCTCGGCGGTTTGGGCGACCCCTTGACCGGCCTCCCCTCCCACGAGAAGGGTGAACTTCATTTGTTCTTTTAATCCTCAATTAAATTTAAATTTATTGGGAATGGAAGTTAACCATGAAGTACCACTTGCTCTTTCTTATTCTCTTCTTTCTTCTTTCCCTTCTAATCTTCGTGCCAAGGGAGGAGAGGTTGACAGGTTATGAAAGAGTGATAGACGTGGAGGCTAATGATTACTTGCTCAGGTTAAGGACGACTTCTGGACATCTGGACATGATAGTAAGTGAAGAACAGGTGTATTCCATCCAACTCGCGTTGAATGGAACGAGGTCTTTCAGACCCAATACTCATGACCTTTTTTCTTCCCTCTTGAAGGCGCTAAACGCAGATCACTTCGTGACCATCGACAAGCTCCAAGGAGGGACGTACTACGCAACATTACACATTTCTGTTTTTTGGAAGGGGGTGGAATTGGATGCTAGACCAAGCGATGGCGTGGCCATCGCCCTGAGGACTGGTGCCCCTATATTCGTCAAGGAAGAATTGTTAGAAAATGATATAAGTAAGGGTGCCTTTTAGAGGACGCATGAAGAGGCCATCGAAGACTGAATATTACCTGAACATAGCAAAGGCGGTGTGCAAGAGATCTACTTGTCTTTTGAGGAGATATGGGGCAGTAATCGTGAAGGACGACACCATCGTGAGCACGGGGTACAACGGGCCGGCGAGAGGTGTGGTGAACTGCAACGAAGTAGGATACTGTTTAAAGGAGATGATGGGGGCTGAGAGGGGAAGAGGGTACGAGCACTGTCCGGCGGTCCACGCTGAGGAAAATGCTATTATCAACGCTGCTAGGCACGGTTCCTCTGTCCTCGGAGGGATCATGTATGCTTGTGGCGAGGACGTGAAGACAGGAAAACATCTCCCCATTATCCCTTGCTATTGGTGCAGGAGGGTCATCATAAACGCGGGCATTTCCAAGGTATACACCATGGATGAGAACGGGAACATAATCGAGTACGACCCGAAGGAATGGATAAAAGAAGACAGTGAGGATTACATCAAGAGAGTTGAAGAGGCGAAGAAGACGAGAAGACCTTAACCTCTTCTTTTTTATGCGGCCGCCGGGATTCGAACCCGGGTCACCAGCTTGGAAGGCTGGGGTCCTACCACTAGACTACGGCCGCGAATAAACCTCTGAATTCCGATTTTAAAAGGTTTCACCCGCCGGCGCTCGTGTACCTCTTGATGGCAAAATCAAATATCTTGAGGGCTAAAAGGAAGAAGAAAGCGGTAATAAGCAGAAGGGAGAGAATGGTGGAAGGCTCGAGTAGGCCGAAGAACGCATAAGCAGGGTAGAAGGAGACCAGCCCAAAGGGGAGGATGAAGGTGAAGAAGAACCTGAAGGGAGCACTGTATAGAGAGAGGGGATATTCTGTGAATTCCCCTAACACCCATATGATGTGGAAGATGTTTTTCACCCTCACGAATAGGATAGCGGCGGAAGTGAGCATGAGGGAGAGGGAATACATAACCAATATCCCGCAACCCAGGAATAGGAGATACATAGATAACTGAATCGGGTCGAACTTCACGCCAGAGAGAAGGATGATGAGGAGACCGAGGATCACTTCCCCTATCTTATCCAAGTCCACACTCGTAAGGGTGAGGTGCAACACAGGCTTTATGGGCCTCACCAATATTTGGTCGAACAGCCCGATCCTCACTTTCCAAGAAGTGCGCCAGCTCATGGGAAGGAAGAAAAAGCCAGCGAGTCCCCACACGAAAATGTTAGTGCCGTAAAAGAGGAGGAACTGACCTAGAGTCCATCCAGGTATGCCTGGTGTGTTATGATATATCAGGATGGCTAGTAGGGGGGATAAGATATCGGAGAGAAGGATGCTCAAGTTATGAAGCAGAAAGTTAATTCTATATGCCATGGTCTTTCCCCACTCTATTTCCAGGAACTTGAGGAACACCTTTAATGCCCTCATACTCCAACCCCCTTGAACTGTTTGTAGGCCCTCCTCCAAACGAGTTTGTAACAGAGGTAAGTGAAGAGGACCCAACCGAGGGAGAGGAGGAAGTGTTCCACCCCAACTCCCCCGAAGTACGCCTTTATTGGGACGTAGAGGAGATACTTGAAGGGGAGCAAGTCGAACAGGGCTCTTACCCCTGTTGGGAGGAGCTCGAGCGGAAAAAGCCCCCCCGACAACAGGAAGAAGGCGGTCCTTTTGAGCCTTACTAGGCTATGGATCTTTTTCATCCAAAAGGCCAGGGCTCCTACCGTAAGAGAAAGGAGAAAATTAGACACCATCGCGGTGACGAAAAATAAACTGCCAAGGAGATCTCAAAGAACCATCGCAAGCATTC
>JAGHCF010000054.1:0-4252 GCA_021160605.1 Nanobdellota archaeon
AGATTTAGAGGACCCCTTAAAAGCGATTGAGGAGATGGAGAGGGTCGGAAGAAAGGTGATCTTCACGTGCCTGGCTAAGGGAGAGAGGGTGAAGTTGATAAGGGAGAAGTACGGAAAGGGAATTCCGTGTGGTAAGGACGAACTCTGGATAATATTTAAAAATAGAGGGCACTTCTCAGAAGAGCATGAGGAAGGTCGTGGACATCAAACCAACCAAGGACGTGGACGAGTTAGTTAGAAGGATGGAGGAATCTGGGGGTTTCGTCGCGAAGAAAGTTGGGGTCGGAGTTGACATCTTGGAGAAGATGGTGAAGGACGAGGAGAGCCTGAACTTCCTCTCTTTTCCCGCTTGTATCATCGCGACTGGGACCAGGGGGATAGTAAGGGAATTGGTGAGGAGGAAGTTGTTCGATGTGGTGATAACCACTTGCGGGATGCTGGACCACGACTTGGCGAGGATTTGGAAGGAATACTATCACGGTTCTTTCCTGATGGATGACGAGGAGTTGAGGAAGAAGGGGATAAACAGGTTAGGGAACGTCTTGGTCCCAGATGAAAGTTATGGTATAGTCTTGGAAGACAAACTACAACCCATCTTGAAGGAGATCTGGGAAGGTGGGAAGAAAGAGCTCGCTACTCATGAATTGGTGTGGGAGATAGGGAAGAGGTTGGAAAAGGAGGAGAAGAAGGAAGAAAGTATAATTTACTGGGCTTACAAGAACGAGATCCCCGTAGTCATCCCCGGGCCCATGGACGGTGCGGTGGGGAGCCAAATATGGCTCTTCTCCCAGGATCACGATTTCAAGGTGGACGTGATCAAGGACGAGAAGTTCTTGTCATCCTTGGTCTTCGACGCGAAGAGGTCTGGGGCATTGATGATAGGGGGTGGGATAAGCAAGCACCACGTGATCTGGTGGAACCAGTTCAAGGGAGGATTGGATTACGCGGTTTACATAACGACCGCTCCAGAATGGGACGGCTCCTTAAGCGGGGCGAGGTTGAGGGAGGCGGTCTCATGGGGGAAGGTGAAGGGGAAGGCCAAGTACATCACCATCGAGGGGGACGCCACGGTGTTGCTCCCCTTGATGATATCCTCGCTTCTCTCCAGATTAGGAGCGCTTTGATCAATAATCTCGTGGTCATCTGACTACTCCTGGGCCTTGATGTATTCTTCTAAGGTGAGGATCTTCCTGCCTAAATATCTCTCGACGGAAAGTTTTTCTTTCCTATTCACTCTGCTAGGGTAAGTTACTCCGATGACTAGCTCCGCTTCGGGCGCTAACTTGCCCAAATATGCCGCTGTGGACAGCACACATCCGCCATAGAACTTCTCGGAAAAGGATGGAGGATTCGTGAAGATGAAGAGCAAGAGGTACTCGCCGTGAAGCACTATCCTCTCCCTCCCCTCGACGGCCTTTTTCAGCTTCTCCACCTCCCTATCATCGCGTGGGGTAGCACACCCCTCCTGGGTCAAGATCACGCCTTCGGGGGCCTCCTTAGGGGGGCTCTCGTGCAGGAGAGCCTCTAAGCCCTTCTCAGGATCTGGCGAACACCAGGGGAGGTTAAAAAGGTGGAAGAATGGAAAGGTATGCCCTTCCAGCAAGACCACGCGCTCCCTCCCATTTAAGAAGGCGCTTAGCTCTTCTAAGTAAGAGGCGTAAGCGCCTGCCTTGGGGTGTTGGGAATTTCGAATGTCCTCCAAGGAGAGGAGAAAGTTCTCCCCATTCTTCATCTTCTCCGCCAGCCTGATGACGGAGACAACACTACGAAGGTTGTAAAAGGGATGGACGACGATATTTATTTCACTCATAAGTAGGGACATGTTGAACCAGTTTTAAATTTTTCGTGAAAGTTTAAAAGACCATCTTCTTTGTTTGAATTGGATGGTAGGGCCCACTTTGATAAGGGAGTTGATAAAGGAAGGGGTTAAGCATAACGAGAGGAGGATGTTAGTTCTCTCGGGAAAGGACAATTTTAACCTTTTGGTGAAGTCCATAGGATACGCGATGGAAGTGTATAACATGTTGTTCAAGCGAACTAGGTTGTTCTACTTCACCCGCTCCCTGATAGAAGGGAAGGAAAGTGCGAAGAGGGCAAAGGAATTCGGGAGGAGAATGAAGGAATTCGAGAGGTTGGATGTGGAGATCGCCGCTTATGCGGAGAGCGATAAGTACATGGGAAGGACGTGTGAGATCTTGGTTCTAGATCTGATGGACTCCTTGAACCCTAACGACCTGGGGAGATTGATAGGAACCGTGAGGGGAGGAGGCCTCGTCTTCCTACTCACCTTGAAGTTAAAGGATTATGAGAAGGTCGTTTTGAAGACCCAAGAAGACCTCGTGATACCTCCTTACACGTTGAAGGATGTGAAGCACAGGTTCGAAAGAAGATTCGTGAAGAAGCTCCAAGAACATGAGGGGATAGTGATCGTAGAGGATAAGAAGGTGAGAAAGGAGTCAAAGCCGAAGGCAGGAGGGGTGAAGAAAAAGGAATTGAAGTTTCCGGAGAAAGTTGAGTTCGACGAGGAGTTATACAAACTATGCGCGACCCAAGATCAGATAAATGCCTTGAAGATGCTGGAGAAGGTGGGAAAGGGGAGGGTCTTCGTGATAACAGCTCACAGGGGGAGGGGTAAGTCCGCCCTCCTAGGGCTCGCCATAAGCGGTTACGTGAAAAAGAAGGGAGGAAAGGTGATCGTGACCGCCCCTAATCTCACCAACGTCCAAACCCTCTTCGAGTTCTTGGAGAAGGGGCTAGACGCCCTCGGGATCCCTTATAAGAAGTTCGAAGGGACAAACATCATCTCCATAAAAGGAAAGGGGTTTAGGGTAGAGTACCACACTCCCGCGAGTGCCTTGTCTAAGAAAGGAGAGGTGATCTTCGTGGATGAGGCTGCGGGCATCTGGGTCCCCACCCTCTTCAAGTTCCTGAAGAACTTCAAGAGGTGCGTCTTCAGCACGACCATCCACGGATATGAGGGGGCAGGGAGGGGCTTCAACGTGAAATTCATGAAGGGATTGAAGGAAAGGGGAGTGAGCGTTAAACAGTATGAGTTGAAGGAGGCTATAAGGTACAGCAATGATGATCCCATAGAGAGATGGCTCTTCGACACTCTTCTGTTAGATGCGGAGCCACCTGAGATAGGGAAAGTAGAGAAGAAGAAGTTCGTGAAGGTGGACATGGACGAGTGGTTCGAGGAAGAAGAGAAGTTGAGGCAGTTCGTAGGGATATATGTGTTGGCCCATTATCAGAACAATCCTTATGACTTATTGTTGATAGGGGATGCTCCCCATCACGAAGGATATGCCGTCCTCTCAAAGGGAAAAGTGATATGTTCCGTGCAACTGGCCAGAGAGGGAGGACTGAGGGGAAAGGGATTAAGGTATTTGATGGAAAAAGAAAAGCCGAAAGGACATCTCATTCCCGACAGGATCGCTAAGCACTATGGCTTCCTCGAATTCGCTGAGCTGAGAGGTGGGAGGATAGTGAGGATAGCCACCCACCCCGACCTCCAAGGGAAGGGGATAGGGAGTTTTGCCCTGAAAAAGCTGAGTAAGTTGAAGTTGGAGTGGGTCGGGGCGAGTTTTGGGGTGGACCCGAAATTGTTGAAATTTTGGGTCAAGAACGGGTTCGTCCCTCTCCACATGAGCCCTCAAAGAAATGAGGTGAGCGGAGAACATTCCTTGATCGTGGTCAAGCCCTTGAGCAAGAAGGCAGAGGTGTTGGTGAATCAGATAAACAAGGAATTCAAGATTTACCTCCTGTACGCGTTGTCAGACCACCTGAGAGGGATGGATGTGGAGTCCGCTCTGTTGTTATTGAAGTCCGGGAAAGAGGTGAGGATGAAGCCCAGGTTGACGAGGGTACAGAAAGAGAAGCTTAAAAGGTACATGAAGGGAGACTTGACGTATGAGTGCGTGGTGGACGGGATAAAAGAGCTCACGTTCGCCTATTTCCTCTCTGGGGACTACTTCTTGGAAGAAAAGGTGGAAAAAGTGTTGGTTGCGAAGGTCTTGCAGGGGAGGGGCTGGCCAGAGATCGAGAAGCTCACGGGAGAGAGGTTTTCTGTCTGGTTCGAGCGCATGCACGAGATTGCCTCTCAGCTCCAAGCCTTTATCTCATAATCCCCTTCCACGTGGGAGTACCTCTTCTTCAAGGAGTTCCTCGCCCTCTCCCCGAAACCATACCCCACCCTCTCCCCAAATAGAGTCAATCCGTCCTTCCTGTATTTCTTTCCTAATTTTATCAGCAA
>JAGHCF010000008.1:0-13581 GCA_021160605.1 Nanobdellota archaeon
CAGGTCGAAATCATAGGGGGCCCAGAGAGAGTCTATGCCGAAGTCCTTCCATAACTCATACTTTATCTTGTTTATTCGCTTGTCCCCATCCACCTTGTTCATGAAATCATAGGCATCTATCAGGATGATCCTGGCATTGTCTCCTTCCATCCACCTTCCGTAATAACAATCTATCCCTTTTTTCTTCAAGGACTTGAAGATCCCCTTAAATTCTCCCGGATCTTCGAGCTTGACCTCCACCTTCGCGGAATGGGGCTCGTAGAACCCTATCAAGATGTAGTCGTCCCCGAATCTCTTCACGAGCTCCCCAGCCTTGGTCTTCAAGACGGTATAGATACCACCGACCTTATGTCCGGCCTCGGAAGAGACCTCGATGAGCTTCATCAAGTCATAAGAAAGGAGGGATGTTTTATTTATTTTGTGATTTGTTTGATGCGCTTGTTTATTTCCTTCACGATCTTGTTCTTCATTTCCTCCCAGTTCTTCGCCTTTATCCCCCTCAACCTCTTTGCCAAGACCTTGTCCCCGATGACGTCCTCTATCCACTGAGCGAAGTCGTTCTTTCCTTCCCTTAGGTGATGTATCACCGCGGATGTTGGGGCCTGTGATAGTTTCTTAGCTAGCTCCGGAAGACTCCTCACCCTATCGACCACGTTGTAGTGATCGGTCTTCAACCAAAAAGCCTTGGACTCCTCGACTTTGTTGAGAATTTTCCTGCCCAACTTCTTTATCATGGAGAAGGTTATGAACTCCGAGTATTTAAAGTTTTTTTAAAGTTTTTAAATGGTGACAGATTAAGCATTCTATGTTCCCAGAAAGGGTGCTCTTGCTCACGTGGGAATATCCCCCTCGTTCCATTTCTCCCATCTCCCACTACTGCAAGCAATTGGCGGATTACCTTTCCTCAAAAGGGACTGATGTGATAGTCCTCACTTATGACGATCAGAAACCAAACAAGTTCTACTTGGAGAATGATAATCTCTTCGTCTTCACGGTCGGGAATCCCGTTCACGGGGTCTATAACCCCCTCACTTGGTCCCTCACCATGGCCTATGAGATGGAAAAGAAGGCCTTGGACGTCATAAGGGAAATAGGTGGGATCGACCTGATGCACGCCCAAGATTGGCTCACCATCCCTGCGGCCTTACTCCTTAAGGAATACACGGAGACACCCCTTTTCATCACCTTCCATTCCATAGAACCTGTCAGGGTGGGAGGGGCGTGTGATCCTTACATAGAAGCTGTGAAGAGATTGGAGTATGAGGGGTGTAAGGAGGCGGAGAAGATATTCGTGAATAACTTGTGGATGAAGTATCAGGTGATGTACCACTACAGCGTCCCGGAAAGGAAAGTGGAAATAGCCATCCCGCAGAGGAAGCTCTGGATGAGGGACGTCCTGAAGGGATATGAGGTGTTGAAGAGATGAAGGTCCTCCACTTGGCTTGGGAGTTCCCCCCTTGGAAGGTGGGGGGCATAGCTCCCTATTTGAGCGGCCTTTCTAAAACTTTGGTGAAGAAGGGGGTGGAGGTCCACGTGGTCTGTCCTGGGCCAGAGACGAAGGACAGCGAAATGGATGGTGTTAAGGTCCACTACTTCAAGGCGGACTTCCCCAGCAATGACTTCATCTCTTGGGTCCTTCAAATGAACTTCTTCATGAAGAGGAGGATCATAGAGCTTTGGAAGTCCGAGAAGTTCGACCTCATACACGCCCACGATTGGTTGAGCACCCTCCCTGCCATTTATGCTAAACACACTTACAGGGTCCCCTTGATAGCTACGGTCCACGATACCGAGCAAGGGAGGTGGGGGAAGGGACAGGGAATTCCCATGATAAATGAGTTGGACTGGAAGCTCACCTACGAGGCGTGGAAGATAAGCGTCCTCTCGGATTTCATGAAATGGCACCTCCAAGACCTCTTCAACGTCCCGGAGGACAAGATATGGGTGATCCCTCCTGGGATAGAGGCAGATGGTTACAGGTTCGAGTTCGACCCCAACTTGAGGAACAACTTCGCAGCCCCCTGGGAGAGAATAGTTCTCTTCGTGGGGAGGATGTTCCACCAAAAAGGGTGTGACATCCTGGTGGGAGCTGCTCCCTTCATCCTGAAGGAATTTCCAGATGTGAAGTTCGTGTGCGTGGGAGAGGGTTACGCGAGGATGCAATACACCGACCTCGCCAGTTGGATGGGGGTGGGACAAAAATTCTACTTCACGGGATTCTTGGATGAGTTCACAAAGAGAGCCCTCATGCAGCTCGCTGACGTGATAGCTATCCCATCGAGGCATGAACCTTTCGGGATAGTGGCGTTGGAAGGAATGTGCGCCGGGACCCCGGTAGTAGTGGCGGACGAGGGAGGACTATCCAACATCGTCCAACACGAATACAATGGGATCAAGGTCTGGAAGGAACACAGCGAGAGTTTAGCTTGGGGGATAAAGAGGGTGCTGAGGGACCCCGAATTGGCTAGGAGGTTGGCGGAGAACGGGTTCAAGACGGTCAGGGAGAGGTATGATTGGGACAAGAACACGAATCTCATGATAAAGTTGTACGAGGAGGTCTTGGGAGAGTACGAGAAGTCGGATTGGGCCAAGGCTAAAGCAACTTCTCCTTGAAATCGGATAACACCTTTAAGATGGTGAGGAATCCCTGTTCTGGTGTGTCGAAGGGGCTGAAGTACTTGTGGACGTCCCCATCCGCCCACCACTTCGTGCATATATAATATAGGTGATCAGAGTTTTGCAAGTACCTCCATATCCTCAGGAGTTTTGGGTCTCCCCTCCTCTTCACCAACTTCTCTATCTTCTTGATCTCCTCGTAAGCGAACCTCTGCATCTCATTCCCCAACCAAGCGCTCACGTCCCTCTCTATGTCCGCCCAGCTTATGGTGTTGAACTCGAAGACGTCTATGACATCCCTGGCAGGATACTTTAAGATGGTCCTGGAGGGGGTGGAGAACTTGAGGTTCTTCCACTTCAACACCTCGTAGGGCAAACTTCCCAGGAACCAGAAGATCCCTGTCTCGGGCCACTGATGCTCTCCGAACGTCTCATAGTCTATGAATATGTTTATCACATCCCCTGGGGTGGCGGCTAGCCACGCCGCGTATTTATCCGCTGTCAAGGGCCACTGGTCCCACCACCTGGCGGAGAACCTGTAACCTATGTCATCGCTCAATCTATAATTCCTCACCAAGACCTTTATCTTCTTGGCCACGTGCTCTGGAGGTTTGTACAAGTAATTCGGGCTCCTCCACCCCAACACTCTCTCAATACCTTCCGTGAAGATTCCCTTGAACCCCAATCCTTCCACGGTCTTGGCGATCATGTTGTTGTATATGAACTCCGTGTTCTCGAAGACCTTCGGCCTCTTGCCGAACAGGTCTCTCATCTTCTCCCTGTGCATCTCCACTTGCTCCACGAACTCGCTCCTGTCCGTCCCGTAGAGGCTGGCCAAGGAGTGATAGTAAGTTTGGCAGAGGAACTCCACGCTCCTGGTGGAGGCCAACTGTTGGAAGGAGTCTATCATCTCAGGGGCGAACATCTCGAACTGATCCAACAGCACCCCGGTTATGGAGAAGGAGACCTTGAACTTCTTCCCCAGGTCATCTATCAACTTCAGGATGATGTTATTGGCGGGCATATAGCACTTATCTATCACCCTCCTCAGGATCTTCTTGTTCTTCTCCATGTCAAAATACCTCTCCAGGAGGTCCTTCCCACCGTCCGGTTCGTAGTACGGTTTCAACCTGAGGGGTTGATGCACTTCAAAACAAAGGTTTATGTCCGTCATACCCACACCTCCGACCAAGCCTGTTTGCAACACCCCATAGGGATCAACGAGTCACCATCATAGGTTTCGTCCACCCCGTCAATGCACCTCAAACCCTTATTTCTTTCGATGATCTCCCTGTACTTTTTTGCCTTCTCAGCTCTTCCGTAATTCTCCTCTGCCACGATCATCATCCCAGTTAATAATCCCCAAACCCTCCCGAGGTGATATTCATCCGGGTCATATAACTCGTCCTCACTTGACCTGCACCTGATCCCCCTCTCGGTCGTGAACTCCTCACTTTCCAACCTCTTCAGGACCTTTCTCGCCTTGTCCTTAGGTAATTGCTTGAAGAAGAGCGGGAAGAGAGCATTTGCGGTGATGTCATCTTCTCCTAATCTATCTGAGAGGAAGTCTCCTGTCCAGAATTCCTCATTGATGACTCTCACTATTTCCTCCCCTCTCCTCACCCAGTCAGCTCTCCCATAAACCTTCCCCGCTGACCTGAAGGCCTCTGCCCAAATCGATTGTACATCCAAGCAGTAGCCGTCCCTTTCCAAGGAATCCATCCACGTATCCTTCCCGTAGCTTTCTATTAATCCCTCCATCCTCTTCCTCAGAATTCTGTTCACCAATCCCCTCATCTTCTCCCTCATCTTTTTGTCTTTAGAGGCTTCCAAATATCTACAAAGGGTCGTTACGAAGAGGCCGGGGACGTCCACAGAGTAGTAATAAGCTTTTCCGTCCAACTCTATCTTGGTGGGAATCTCTCCATCCTTCTCGAACTTGGATATGGTTAACAAAGCTTCTTTTACTTCCCTCAAGTTTCCCTTCTTGATCTCATTCAGCATGATGAGGCATGCGTCCCTGGTCCAGAATTGGAGGAACCAAGGGAAACCCGCCAGATAGCAGAAGCCGAAATCTGAGAGGTAACCAAAACCCATCTCCCTCGGCTCGAAGTTCTTCTTTTCGATGTAGAAAGTGATCTCCCTCTTCTTTTTTAGGTCCACTTCTTTCTCCAAGACCCCTGGCACGAACACGCTCTGTTCTTCCTCGAACCAGTCCCAATCGTGATACGCTCCCGGGAGGTGCCTCCTGTAGAACCCTCCCCTCAAGAACTTCCCCCCTCCCACTCTCACGCTACCCAATTCGTTCTTGACTAGGAAACCATCCCTCTTCCCGACGACCTCATATCTCCTGTCGTGAGCGTTTTCTTCCCACCTCCTTATGTTTATTCCAACTTCCATCTGGATCTTCACCTTCCCTTTCCTCTTTCCCTTGAACCTCAATCTTATCTTCACCCCATCTCCCACCAAGATTTCTTCTTCCACCCTCATGCCCTTTAGCTCGTAGAGGTGTCTTTTCCCATCAAAGCCCATACAATTTTGCGGGGAGAGCCACTCATCATCCACCTTAAAAGCCCAGTATTCCATCAACTTTAAGGGAGGTCTCCACACCCCACACCACTTGGAACCGAAAGCCCCTGTATCGAATCGCATGAGGATGAGTCTCCCTCCGTTTTTCACGTAGAACTTCATGGAAGTGAGAAACAAAACACATAAATTTAAACCTTTCTTGATTTTAGCATGGATGTTCTCGTCGTGGGAGATATAAACGTGGACGTCATCAACCTCCCCACCAAAAAATCAGCGCCTCAAGTGATAAGCGAGGTCTTTCTCGTGAAGGGAGGGGAAGCTTTTAACTTCGCCTGCGCCGCTTCCAGGTTGGGGTTGAAGGTGGAATTTCAGGGAGCAGTTGGGAGAGATTTCCTCGGAGACTTCTTGATCAAGGAGGGGAGGAGATATGGTGTGAGGATGAAGGTGGTGAGGAAGGGGAGGACGGGGATAACCATGGCGATAACTAGGGACGATAGGAAATTCATAACCTATAGGGGCTCCAATTCCCTCTTAAAATTCGAGGACATAAGGTTAAGGAAGGCCAAGTGGTTTTACCTCGGGGGGTTTTGGCATTTGGAATCCCTTGACCATGAAAAGTTGTTCGAGGAGATTAGGGACAACGTGGCCCTTAACGTAGGGTACCCTACCGGGAAGGGGAAGAGGAAGTTGCTCTCTATCCTCCCTAAGGTGGATCTCCTCTTCTTGAACGAGCAAGAGTACGAAGCTCTTAACCTTAAGGGATTCGGGGGCACGATGGTGCTCCACATGGGAAGGAAGGGGAGCAAGATCTTAGATGGCCCCTTCCAACCGGCTTACAGGGTGAGGTCTCTCAACCCTACAGGAGCGGGAGATGTCTTCAACGCAGCCTTTTTATTCGGCATCATGAGGGGGTATGAGGTGGAACACGCGTTGAAGTTCGCAAACGCCGCTGCTGCCTTGCACGTTTCCAACCCACCCGATTTCGTGCCCACCTACGAAGAAGTGGTGCGCTTCATGGAGGTGAGAAGATGAAGTGGGAAGACATGGAGAAATTTGATTCCACAGACATGAAGAGGCACATACTCGAGCAAGGAAAAGCATTGAAGTTGACCGCTAAGAGGTGTTGGGAAGGGGTAGATGCTGCTGCTAAGCTCGTATCGGAGAGCGAGAGGTACTTTCTGATAGGAGCAGGGGATAAATATCTCATCCCCTTAATCTCTCAATACATCTGGAAGAGGTACGGCGAGAAGCCCTTGGAGGTTTATCATTCCCGGACCTTTGCTGATTATCCGCCCAACTACCTGGATGAAAATTCCTGTTGCATCCTCCTCTCCCAATCCGGGAAGACGAGGGACACCTTGGATGCCATGAAGGTGTGCATCGAGAGGGGGGCGACATGCATCGGGATAACTAACCTGAAGGAGGACCTTCCAAATTCCATCTACGAGTTGGACAGATACGGGAGGGGGATGATACTTCGAACTCATACCACCATTTATCCGGAGAAAGCTTTGCCATCCACCCAAACCTTCCACACCACCCTCTTCCTCCTGAACCTCCTGTTGGTCAAGACCTTGATGTGCCAAGGGAAGGAGTTAGGTCACCTCTTGTCTTACTTCGACAAACTGGTGAAGGAAGTGGATAGGTTGAGCAAGGAGCTCATGGATTGGTCCAAGGACGTTGCCCTGAACCTGAGAGAATTCATGGGGACGAGCTTCTACGTCCTGGGGGATGGTCCTAGATACGGAATCGCTAGGAAGGGAGCCCTCATCATGTTTATGGAAGGGGTGAAGCACGATGCTTGCGCCTTGGAAAGCGAAGAGTTCTTCCACTCCTTAGTTGAGACCTTAGAAGAGGAGAATCTGACGAAGAAACCCTTGTTCCTCCTCATGCCGCCAGAGGGGCTTCCGGGGTACAACCTGGCATCTAAGATAAGGGAGTTCTGGAAGAAGCACGCCGGAGAAAATCTTTACATCGAGATATGCCCAGAAGTCGAGTGGGAGGACTTAACCGCCTTGGATCTATTAGGAGCACAGCTTCATGCCATACCCCTTGAGTGGATATCTTATCACTTAGCATTATTGAGGGGAGTGGACCCGGGAGCGTGTAAGATAGTGAAAAAGGTGAGGGGCTAATCTATGGGCTCCCACCTGTCCTTGTACTTCTCCATGAGTTGAGTGATCTTGGTGTATTCCATCTCCTCCATTCCCAGTCTGTGAGGTTCAAATGGCCCCGTCTGCCTGAAGTAATCAGCTGCTGCGTTTGCCAACCTCCTCGCCCTGTCGAACTGGGGGCCCTCGAATAGGTCTCTCGGCCCCAATAACTTGCCGTTCACTAATTGGAACCCCAGAGCTGCCACCACTGGTGGGCCGTCGAACCTCGTCGGATGAGCGTCCTTTATGCTTACTGGCATCAAAGGCCCATGATGACTTCCCCTCATCCATCCTGCCACCGGATGGGGGAAGGCAAAGGGTTCGGTTATCTCCCCAATGGCTGGGAAGCCATGTTGAGCTCTCACCACTAAGACGGGATCGTCCTTTCCCACGTACTTTCCTGCCAAGAGGCTCAACCTCTCCGTGCTGGATACTGCAGCTATCTCCCCATCCATTCTCCTGAACACCCTCTTTATCACGTACCTCCCAGTTGCCCCTATGAATGCTAAGAGGTCGTAGATTTCCTCCGGAGCGTCGAAGGTTATTCGCTTGTGCTCCCTCACGTCGTAAACCTCGAACCTGAACCCCTTTTCCATGTTCGGATCTATCACCAACCCAGGCGTGTTGAAGGGATCCGCAAACATCTTGTACAGCGGGTAGTTCCATGCCCCAGGCTCTGTCTTGTCCGCCATGAAAACAACTACGGGCTCCGAGGGCCTCTCCTCGAATTCCATCTCTGCGACTCCAGGACCCATGCCTTTTATGTTTCCGGAGAAAGTGCTCTTCAACAAATCCTGTCCCCCACCATACAACTTCAATTTCCTCGCGAGCTTCGTTGCTTTCACGAAGGTATCCCAAGCTAGCTTGTGTATCCTCTCGTCATTTTCTCCCTTCTTGTGGGTCATGATCAACTCCAAGTCGTCTCCGCATGCAGTCACGTGATAATCTATTAGGAGTCCCCTTTTCCTCGCTTTTTCGAGCTCCTTCCTCGCTAGTTCCAAGATCTCCGGGTGAGAACCAGAGTGTCCGACGAATCCTCCAACATCCGCTTTTATCACGCTGAGTGTGATTTTCATGAAGGGTTAAACTTGATAGGGTTAAATAAACTTTGCGCTAGATGTACTCCCTCTCCGCTTTTTCCCTCGACTTCTTCATGACGTACCATATCACCACTCCCACGAAGGAGAAGTAGAAGAGGGCCAGGACGCTCGGGATGATGGATAGGGTCTGAGCAAGCATCAAGTCCTCTTGAGTTAAATTGTATCCCATATTCTGCTTCATCTGTTGCATTATGCTCACGGCCTGAAATATGACCGAGAACACGAGGAGGCCGACGATGAAGACGACGGTGGCACCAAGAATCAGTTGATTAGCCTGAATCTCCATGCAAATCTTTATCTATCCCCTTTTATTAAGGTTTTTCAGATGAAGGTCCACAAAGAACTCCCCATAATCCAAGTGACCCTGAGGAAGTTCGAGAGGCCTTATGGGGATTTTGAGGAGCTCTTGAGGAAATTTTTAATGTCCATAGGTCTCCTCCAGCCAGGGGACTCCAGGGATGATGTGTTGAAGGTGATGAGGGAACTCCTAAGGGCGAGAAGAGAGAGGAAATTGCTCCAAGTGAGGGATTTGGTGGAACTCACGAAGGTCTCTCCGCCGAATGTGAGGAGACACTTGAGAAGGTTGAGGGAACTGGGGTTGGTGGAGAAACACGATTGGGGTTATAGGATAAGGGAGTGGATGGACCTCCCTTCCCTGATAGAGGGGATGGAGGAATTCGTGCTTTCCCCCATCTTGAGGAGAGTCAAGGAATACGCGGAGGCCGTGGAGTCTACTTTTCCAGAAGGTTGATGAGCTTCAGGAGGGAATCCGCAATTTCTTGCCCCTCCTTCGTGAGCCTTATTATCTTCCTCCTTCCTTTCTTCTCGAACGTGATGAGGCCGTGTTTTTCCAATTCTTGGAGGACTCTTACGGTGTGGGCATAGGTGCAGTCCACTTCCTTAGCGATTATGCTAGGATACCTAGGTTTGGACTTATCTCTCAGCCTAACTAGCATCATGCTCGGTTTTTCCCTTAAGAAGTACTTGATCAACTTCTTCTTGCCCACCCAACCACCCCTATTTTAAGATTTCCGCAATATCTTTAAAGATTTTTATATTTAAGAGAATATATCTTAGAGTTCTCATTGGAGTTTATAAGAGGGGACGTTCTTTTCACCCCATGGACGTGAGGGAGAAAGTTTGCAGAGGGGAAAAGAGGAAGTATTACAGGTTCAGGTTCGCCAAGTTCTATGGGGGAATAGCCACTGCGGACTGTACCGGTTGTAATTTGAAGTGTTTTTTCTGTTGGTCGTGGAGGCCAAGGGACTTGTTGATAGGGAAGTTCTACTCCCCGAGAGAGGTCTTCGAGAGGCTGGTGAGGATAAGCGGGAACGAGCCCACTCTCTGTGAGAAACACTTGTTGGAGGTCCTGGAACTCTTTCAAGGGACGAATCTCCTCTTCATCCTTGAGACCAACGGAATCCTGTTAGACAAGAGATACGTGAGGGAGCTCTCTAAGTTCGACAACCTACACGTGAGAGTCTCTCTTAAAGGGACGAACGAAGAAGAGTTCAGAGCTCTTACGGGATCCTCTGGTTTTAAGAAGCAACTCGATGCCCTTAAGAACTTACTGGATCAGGGGGTTTCCTTTCATCCAGCGGTTATGGTCTCCTTCAGCTCCAAGCAGAACTTCGAGAGGTTGCTGGAAAAGTTGAGGGAGATGGACCCCTACCTAGTTAAGAGCTTGGAGGTAGAGGAGGTGGTCCTCTACCCCCATGTGAGGGAGAAGATAAGGGAACACTTAGGAGGAAGAGGACCTTAAAGTCTAAAGGGTCGTGCCCCCGCCCGGATTTTCAGACCTCAGGGGTCATTTGAACCGGGGTCACAGCCTCCGCAGGGCTGCGTTCTTTCCAAGCTGAACTACGGGGGCAATTGAAGGAGGAGCCAAGAGTTAATAACTTTTACATCTTCTCCACCAAGGGCATTCCCAATAACTTGAAACAATTTTCCAACACAATCTTCGTGCAGGAAACTAGGGCCACCCTGAATTCCTCTTTTTCGGACCCCAGGACTTGACATTCCTCATAAAACCTATTGAAGTCGTCGCACAGCCCGTAGAGGTAGTTAGCTATGAAGTTGGGTTTATTCCTCTCCAAGGCCTCCTTCACAACCAAGGGGAAGAGGGAGAGCTTCTTCAGGAGCCTCCTTTCCTGCTCCTTCAACCCCTTCACCTCGAACTCCTTCAACTCTGCCTTGTCTAGGATGTGCTTCGCCCTGACATAGGAATATAAGAGATAAGGGGCGGTGTTTCCCTTCAACCTTAACATCTCGTCCCACTTGAACTCCACGAACTTCTCTGGGTCAACCTTCAAGATGCTGTAGATGACTGCGGCCAGTCCCACTTTTTCAGCTACCTCTTGATCGAACTTGCCTATCCCTCTCATGACCTTTCCAGCTTCTTCTACGGACCTATTTATCACCTCTTCCGCTGTGATCACCCTCCCCTTTCTGGTGGATATTTTCCCCTCAGGGAGCCTTATCAACCCATAGGAGATGTGCTTGCAGTTCTTAGCCCACCCATATCCCATGGCCTCTAAGGTCCTGAACAACTGCCTGAAATGGAGTTTTTGTTCCGACCCGACCACGTACAACATGAGGTCGAACTTATACTTCTCGTACCTGTCTATCGCGGTCGCCAAGTCCCTGGTGAGGTATAGGGTCGTGCCATCCTTCTTCATGATGACGGTGTCCGGGACACCTTCCACGTGGAGGATCACGGAACCTTCCTTCTCGTAGGCGAGCCCTTTCTTCTTCAACTCCTCCACCACCTTCTTGGCCTTCTCTATGTAGTAACTCTCTCCGGTGTACTCGTCGAACTCCGCCCCGAGGAGGTCATATATGCGTTTGAATTCCCTTATACTTAACTCCCTGAACCTCTTCCAGAGCTCCACGAATTCCTCCTTCCCTCCTTCCAAAGCTGCGTATATCTCCCTGGCCTTTTCCTCCAACTTTGGGTCTTTCTCCACCTCCTCGTGGAACTTGACGTACACCCTCAACAACTCCTTTATAGGGTTTTTCTCAAGTTCCTCTTCATTCCCCCATAATTTATAAGCCAGGATGAGCTTCCCGAATTGAGTGCCCGTATCTCCCAACCAGTTGATCTTGATCACCTTGTTTCCCATGAACTCATAGATCCTACACAGGGAATTTCCCAAGATGGTGTTCCTCAAGTGACCCACGTGCATGGGCTTGGCGACGTTCGGGCTCGAGTACTCGATGACCACCTTTTTTCCCATCTTTTCCCTTCCATAGTTTTTCCCCTCTTTCAGCACTTTGTCCAACAATCTTTTCCCCCAATACTCCCAGTCCACGTAGAAGTTCACGTAGTTCCCTTCCGCTTTTGCCTTCACCCCTTCCACTTTAAAAGTTTCTGCTATTTCTTCCCCATCCAAGTCAAAGGCCTCTATGAAGAAGTCCCCGTGCTTCTCGCTCCTCTTCAACTCTTTCTCTACCCCTAACTTCTTCAACTCCTTCTTTACCTTTTCCCCTATCTCCCCTAAAACCATGTTGTCAAAAGGACCTGAACATTATTTAACTTTTTGACTCTAGGAGGAGCCTCGCGGCGAGCTTAATCGTCATGTCGTTCACGTCCTTCCTGGGGTCCACCTCCACTACGTCCATCCCAACGAACCCCTTGAGGAGCTTTAACTTCCTCAACAAGTAGATAACATCCCTCGAACTCAAGCCTCCCGGTTCTATCCACCCCGTCCCAGGAGCGAAAGCCGGGTCGAACACATCTATGTCTATGCTCACGTAGAACCTTTCCCCTTTCAACCTTCCCATGACCTCGTCCGTCACTTGCTTCATCCCTCTTTCGAATACTTCGTTCGCCGTGAAGACGTTCAAGTCGTGTTTTCTCATGAATTCTCTCTCCTCCTCACTCCAATTCCTCACCCCTAGCATGATGACTCCCTTGACCAAATCATGCTCCACGAGCCCCCTCACCACATCCTCATAACTCACTGGATAGAAGGAACTCTGACAATCGGGGTGGGCATCCAAGAAGAGGAGCCAAGGCCTTCTCAAACCCTTGACGATGGGGTAAGTTATGGAGTGATCTCCTCCCAGGGCCACGAAGAAGCCATCAATCTCTTTAACTTTCTTCTCGATGTTCTCCTGCGTCTCGCTCACGTTGTCCTTAATCACTTCCACTTCCTCCATCTCAAATCCGTCCGAGAAGAAGAACTCTTTAGTCGCCTCCACTATCTTATCTGGGGCCTCTTCCACGTGGCTCTCCTTCAAACTTCCCAGGTTGCACGGGATCTTGAGGATTATCAATGGACCGGGCGGGATTCGAACCCGCGGCCTCCACCGTGCGAGGGTGGCGTCCTACCAACTAGACCACCGGCCCATGAGAAAACCGAGATGGGGCTTTAAATCTTTTCAGGGCCCGCCGGGATTTGAACCCGGGTCCGCTGGTCCGAAGCCAGCCGTCCTATCCTGGCTAGACTACGGGCCCGATAAGAAATCTCCTTTCTCATTTAAAAAGGAGGAGGATGAAGGGGATGGTGATCAAGCACGAGAGCCCTAAGAAGTAAAAGATGGGGACTCCTAAGTACTGAAGGAGGAAGCCACCGCTGAAATTTCCTGCCAAGATGCCTATGTCCTTCAAGGTTTCCGTGAGGCCAGAGTATCCTCCCCTCTCACCGTCCCTTGCCATCTTTCCGATGATGGCATTTATGGTGGGGCTTATTGCTCCTCCCCCCGCATTCACGAGGAAGACCGCGACCAAGAGGGAAGATAATTCTTTGGAGAGTGGGAAGAGGAAGAAGCCCAGGGCCTTCAATAAAAAGCCCAAGGCCAGGGAGAACTTCTCTCTCATCTCTTCTAGGGGCAAGATAAGGATGGGGACCAAGACCCAAGGCAGGGAACCCGAGATGGTCAGGACGATGCCTATGTCCTCTATGTTGTATCCATAGGTATTCAATATGATGGGGAGGAACGAGCCCATTATGCTGGAGGTGAAGAAGGTGGCAAGTATCGAGAGAGTTAGTCCTGCAGCAGTTTTCCTTCTCCTGAAAAACGATTTCACCTCTTGGGAGAGCAGCTTGAACCCATCTTTCCTCACCACTACCTTTTGGTCTGGGACCTTCCTCGTGAGGAAGATCAGGAGGAGGAAGGAGGAGGAGAGGAGGTAGAAGGGAAGTTTCCAGGAGATGTACATGATGAGCAGAGAACCCAGA
>JAGHCF010000078.1:0-5770 GCA_021160605.1 Nanobdellota archaeon
CCAAAGCACTGGAAGAACCTCATCACCTCCTCATCCGAGAATTCCTTCAACCTCGGGCGAGTCCTCTTCCAATAACGGACCAGGGATTGAAGGACCTTCACTTCTTCAGGTATCCTCACCTTCCTGATCTCCACCTCCACCAGATCCCCTTCCTTGACCCCTAACAACTTGGCGAACTCTTTAGGCACTAAGACGTAGAGGGAGGTCCCCTGCCTGACCAACTTCTTAACAAATCTTACCTTTTCCATGATAATTATGTTATAATTATGAATTTATCAAGTTTTCGGCAGATTCCTCACGAACCCGTCCACTTCCAAGACGGCCTCCTCGTATCCCTTGTCCCCGATCATCTTCTCGATCCTTTCCCTGTACTTCTCCAGGCCAGAGAACATGAGGTGATATCTCTGTTCCTTAAGGGATAGGTTGAACTCCTCGTTCAACTCCTTGAAGATCCTGCTAGTGTAGTGGATCACAACTATCTCCCTAGACGCGTCCCTCACCTTCTCCCCAATCTTGCGAGTTATCCTGTCCACGTTAACGTGGATGGTCTCGTGTATCGCTATGTTCAATACCAATTCCAAGGAAGCCAGCCACTTCTTGGGATAATTCACCCCCACGAACACATTATTCCTCACGTAAGAACCTCCCTTGTAAATAACGGGATAATAGTTTATTTCATCAAATGACCACTCCTCCCTAGTCATGCTCGGTATGACCTCTATCGCGTATCTCAAGTACTTCCTCGCCCTCCTTAGAGATTTCACCAAGATCTTTATCTTCTCCTCGTTTTCCTTCCACAGCTTATCGTGTATCCTCCTCAACTCCTCCTCCCCTTTCACCCTTACGGGCCTCTTCAGGTCGAATAAAACATCTTCCCTGGGCAACTTGAAACCAAGTAGCCCCTCATCCACATCCTTCAGCACACCCACCCTCGTCCAAGGCCACTTCTTGAGATTCCCAAGGGTATAAACGAAGAAGCGAAAAGAAAGTTCTCTGTTGGGGCTCATCTTAATTTTCATTCTCTACCGCCTACTCCCGAGTTACTTAAGTAGAGGGAAATTTATTAACTTTATAATTCCTTTAATCAGTGCCCATGGCAACAAGGAAAAGAGGGCCCATATCTAAGAAAGTCAAGAACTTATGTCGTAACCTGTTTTCTCGCAGGATTTCTGAGGAAGATTTCAAAAAAGGGTTGAGGGAGATCATCGAAGAGCATGGTCGTCGTTATCAAGCAATTGGCTTAGCCATTCATAAATGGTCCATGCATGAAAATGAGAGAAATAGGAAACTTGTGTGGAAATTAGCCGATGAGGTGGACGAAAGGATTCGGGCGTCCTTTATTCATTGGACCCAGTTGTATGAACAAGTAAAGAAGAATGAAGATGAGAAGTATTTAAGGGCTAAAAGAACCATTTACAAAGACTTTTAACTGGGGAAAATATCTTACATCATGAAGGTAAGAAGAGCGTATCTCGTGTTTGAGGTTCGGGAAGAGGACTTGAATGGGATATTTGAGGGCACGGAGAACATGACTGAAGAGGAGTTAGCGGAACACGACACTAACATGCTCAACGAGTTACTTAAGGCAATGGTTGAAGATGAAACCGTCCAGATCATCTGGTTCGCTTCGAGGGAATCCGTGGTCGATGCTGTGGACAAGTTCGTGGAGAAGAAGTTCGGTTGAAGAATCCAAATCGACAGTTGTCTCTGATTCCGTAAAGTTGAAAAATTAGAAACAGCTTTTCAGTTAAGTGGAGTACTCCAAACTCTTTCCCCCTTACCCTATAGTTGTCTATCTGAGAGGAGTGAAAGACAAATCCAACAAGAAGGTTAAGATACCTTCTCGGATGTATGTAGACCTTCCTTGGAAAGTTTATTTCTTCATTTTTAGTGCAGTTCGAGAGATGTTGGAGCAGGACATAACATCTGAGCAATTTAAGAAAAAATGGGAAGTTTTCCTTAAAAATGAGAAGGAGTTATGGCTTGACCGTGCACCTATTGCAACGGTATTTTTAGTTGAGACTCATAACCGGAAGAGCATTAGATTGAAAGTTAACTGGGATTTATTTTTTGAATATTTGGAAAAGAAAGCAAAAACATTTGTGAATAAAGTGAGGCAAGAAGCTAGTATAATTAAGGAAGCATATAATGAGATACTGGGAGGTTTTTATTTTTCCATAAGAGGGCAACCCAGGTTACTAAAGTTTGAAATGGAGAGGCTCAAGCAAAGGGCCTATGAGAAGTCATTTGAAAATTTTAGGCGACTCCTGCTCTTTACAGGAGATTATGATGAAATTTTGGTCCTCATGAAACACTTATTCATCTTAATTGACCACGTAGAGGAGGTTTATTTTCAGAAAAATGAAGCCTCTATTTTCTTTACCTCAACACTCAAAATGGGTTGGCAAGGTCTTCTTTTGGCTTTTGAGATTCTTAACATACCTGCATGCTACTCCTACCTCAGAAATCTGATGGAGCATGCCATTAAGCTGTTAATTTACGAAGAATTAGCAAGTAAAATTCAAGGCAACAAAGAGGTAGCTTTGGCATTACTTTTCCAAGCAGAAAGAGGAAGAAAAGGTGGAAGACAAATTCATGGAGTTAGAGATTTTAGGGAATGGAAGAAAAACATGATTAAGAAACTCGCTAGGATCCTTGCGTTACCTGAGGAAAGGTGGAACAAAAAAATTCCTTCTCTTTATACCGCATTTTTTAATCTTTCTGCTTCTACATTTGAAGTCATCTGTAAGGAATACGATTTCCCAATGGACTCGGTGAAGCTTTGGCAGGCTTGCAGCGAGATCATTCACAGTCAACCTCCTTTACCTTTCTATTCCCTTTTAGAAGTTAAAGTTTTCAAGCAATTTCTTAAATACTACATAGAGGTGCTAGCAAATATCTTTCCTTTACATATCTCGCTCGCGGGTCAGCAAGTGCCAAAACAAATTAAGAAAGGTACAAGTAGTAAGTTGCATAGAATCGCTTCAAAATTCCGTTCTCAGTTTTTTGAGGAATTAGAACAAGAAATCCAAAAAGTAATGAAAGAAAATTCTGAGAAGTGGTGGTTCGACCCATGGTTGCTATCTGCGCTTTTTCTAATTTGGTCACCAAGCTTTACCACACTCTATAAGCAATTTTTTACACAAAGGGATATAGAAAGGATTGCAAAGAGAATCCAACCATTGACATTTTACATAGGTCTAACCACTAGAGTAAGAGAGGTTCTTGACGTTTTTTACAAATCTCTTATACCTAGATTTGAGAAATTGTCTTCAGAATTTGGTTCTTTAAAGGAGGAAGAAAAGGAAATCGTTACGTTTTGGATTTTAGTAGACTCTCTACCTCGGGTTGTCCGCAAAGCATGTCAGTCGTAACAAAAGAATTATGTCAATACCTTTGTGGCCCACTCCCTCTTGGTGAGGGTGGTGATAGTATCATCCCTTGATTAATTAGCCGTTGGGGATATAATTGATTCCTATCATCACTCGCTTAACACAAAACTGTTACCGTCCTTGTCCACGAAGGTGAGCTTATAGGGCTCGGTCACGTTGAATATCCTCACCTCCCTGGAACACATGCACCTACAGATCAACCCATCGTAATCCTTCTCGTAGATGGTGTAGTTAGAACCCTCCCTTTCGACAAGGACATCGTCGCTACAACAATTGACCCAGATCAACGCTGTCAAGACCTTTTTTAACTCGTCATAACTTACTGAAGGCTCCCAAACCCCTCTCTCCCCTGTTTGGGAGCAGGGGCCTACTTCGTATCGCACGGGCGATTCCGCTTGGAGGGACCTCATCAAGGCATAGGAAGCTACTGCTAACATCATCAGGGCCAGAGCGACGATCTTGGTCCTCGTCTTTTCCATAACCCCGTTTCTAACTGAAGCTCCTCGCATAAATTTGTTGTGTTTTGTACTGGAGCTCTTTTCGAAGCGTGTCATTTTTATAGGAAAAGGTGAATTAGAAACCATGGCACTACTTCCACAAACGATCTAGCAAAATGAAGTATGACGTGCCTCTCTATAGACAGAAACCCAATTCTGTCTTCTGCGGTCAAGTGTGCCTGTTCATGGTTGCCAAATTTTTTGGAGTTGACGTGTCGTTTCAAGAGATCCTTGAGACGGTAAGGTACCACAAAAAGAGGGGTACTTCCACACTGGAACTGGCGATTGGTGCGGAAAAATTGGGCTTTGAAACGGCGGTGTGGATCAGTAATTACTCCGTCTTTTCCGAGGAGATGAACGAATGGGGACTAGATGAGCTCCGCACCTACTTCAAGGCAAGATGGAAGAGGAGCAGGAAAGTCGAGAAGAGGTTACTTTATCGCTCGCTTCTCGACTACGTGAGCCTAGGCAGGAAACCCGTGTTCGGATTGATAGACAGTCCCACCATCAAATCGCTCCTCGATGATGGCTTCCTGGTCATATGTCCCGTGCACGTACCGACATTTAGAAGGAGATCAGGAAGGGATAAGGGGCACTTCGTTCTCTTAACGGGTTATGGAGCAGATGAGTTTTTTGTCAATGATCCTTACCCCCATGCAAAGGGGAGAATCTCTATCCGACATGAACACTTGTTGGCATCTCTTTTCAAATTAAAAGATTCGTCAATCATGGGTGTTAAAGGATGAATTTTGAAAGTAAGAGAGTTTGAATCCGCTGAGAGCGCCGGGGGTGGGATTCGAACCCACGAGGGCAAACGCCCAGCAGCTTAGCAGGCTGCCGCCATACCACTAGGCGACCCCGGCACGATTGAACTTGAAGTCAAGGGTTTAAAAATCATTCTTAATTTTGGTGTATGAACTTGAAAGTGGTAAGTTGAGGAAAGGTTATAAATGCTCGAATTCGGTTAAATAATGTGTTGGAGAGGAAGCTCATCAAATATTCTGGGATGAAGAAGGAGGAGATCAGGAAGGCCTTGGAAAAGGAGATACCCTATCTCCTGGAGAGGGGGAAAGTGGGGCTGGCCGTAGGCTTGGTCAAGGCATTTGGAGCGCCCGATTCAGATGTGTTGGTGAAGAAGGCGGTGGAGTACATGAGGAAGGGCCTCTTCCGAGAGGCGAGGATGCTATCAGAAGTCGTAAAGCTACCGAAGGAAGTTGTTCATGAGGTTTATAAGAGCCAGTTGGAGACCATCATCGCAACAGGGTATTGGAATGGGATAAGGGAAACCTATGAGCTCACCGGAGTAAAGCCAAAGAAAGAGGACATCGTTGGGACGTGTTGGGTCTGCTTGGAAAGGGATAAGATCAGGACCTTGGAGAGGTTGGTGAAGTTCGCCCGGGAAGTGGGAATCAAGGTGAAACTTCCAAAGAAAGTGATAAGGGAAAAGCAGAGGGAATACGCGAGGATTGGGGAAGGGGAGAAGGTGAAGAGGTTGTGGGAAATAACTGGGGTGAGGCCCAAGCTCTCGAAAGAGGATGTCCTCCGAGGAGTAAGTGCCTGTTTGGAAGAGGGAAGGAGGGGTTCGACAAGGGGAGGTGGCTCCTCAATTTACATTATTTGTTGGAAGTCAGGAAGGTGAAATTACCCAAAGGGGCCTACGAGCTCCTATCAGAAGTTCTTAAGTCTCCAAAGGACGATTAGGGAAGCGAGCACTAACAGAGATAAGGAGTAGACGTTCATTTCTGGAGAAATGGAGTAGCTGAACAGGCCCACGGTGAACACCGCCCTCACGTCTGCTGTGAACATCTTCGGACAGTTCTTGGCGGGTGGGCTCGTGGTGGTGCAGTTGTCGTATGGAGTGGTCAGGGAGTTGTATTGCAG
>JAGHCF010000007.1:0-6632 GCA_021160605.1 Nanobdellota archaeon
CCTTAAGAACCACCCTCTCAGCTCGCATTTCCTCCCTACCAAGTTATCTAACTTAAAAAAAGCGAATATTAAGTTGCTGAACAAGGGGAGGAAGCCCTCATAGTTGAGAGTTATCAGCCCCGTCTCATCCGCGAACAGCATGTCCTCTGAAAAGATTAAGCCCGGAACCCCTCTCCCCACGATCTTTCCTTCTAGTGTGATGGGTTTTCCCCTCACAGGGGAAGCGTATACGTCCCTTAGTTGTTCTAAGACATCGCTCTTCTCGAACTTCCCTTCGGGATACCTATAAAAGGCCTTTAAGAGGCCAGAGAATCCCAACGCGAGAAAGATCGAGGCAAAGACATGTGAGAGTGAGAGAAAGCCCAGCAAGAAGTAGAAGGAAATGAGAAAGAGGGGAAAGAAGAGTAGGAAGGAAAAATTCACGAGGACGTCCAACAAGAAGTTCCCATAGAGCTTGCTCCTGTCTATCTTGAACCTTTTCAACTCTTTCGGGTCGAAGATGGGGTGTTTTGATCTCTCTAAGAGTTTAATCACTCTCTTTCCCGTCAGGGGATGGGTAGAACTCAATTCCAAGAGGAAGGCCCAAGGACTATGTAGGTCATAGAGGAAGACCCTCTTCAACACGTTCCAGTCCTTCAGCTTTTTTGCCTGGTAATAGGCCATTCCCACGCCCTTGGCAGCCTTGAAGTCCAGGATTCCCATGCTCCTCGTCGCCCTCAGTAACCTTGAACTCCTCTTGTCCTCTGGCCTCGCGATGATCCCATAAGCTATTTTTATGAGGGCTGTAGCCAAGTAGTTTCCGTCCAGTTGTCTCGAGGAGAATTCATCCGCGTAGTACTCCCTTAACCTGCTCAGGTAAAGGAGGATGTAGGAGCCCAGCATGTAGAAAATGTAGGAGACGACCCCGATGATGAAGAGCACATCCTTTCTTTCCTCCTTCCCCCTCCTCTCCATGCGAGTGAAGATCACGTAAAACTCGTAGAGGAGTTGGAGGATGGTGTTGGCCATGCTCATGATGATGAAATCTCTGTTGTGTATGTGTCCCAACTCGTGGGCCACTACAGCCTTCCTTTCCTCCTCATTCAGGTAGGTAAAGATCCCCCTAGTCAAGATGACCCTAGCATTAAAGGCAGCACTCCCATAAGTGAACGCCTGAGGATTATCATCGTCTATGAAACCAAACCTGGGAGGCTTCATCTTGTGCTTCTCGCAGACCCCTTTCACGAACTTAGCGAGTTCCTCGTCCAGCTCTTCTAGCCTCACCCATCTCATCCGATAGAACATGCTCAGGACGATGTCTTGAACATAGGGGCCAAGCAACCACGTCAGGAAGTTTATCACGAGTACGAAGGCCAAGAGGAAGTACACATCGATTATTCCAACGAAATAAGATATGCCAGCGAGGATGGAGAGCAAGAAGGCAAACAGGAGGCCCAAGGTGAACATGCTGGCCAGGGCAAGTCGCATGTGTCTTCCTCTTCCTCTCACTTATTTAAAAGTTATGAAGTTGATGATCTCCCCTACGAATTGAGATTGGTGAAGGGGGTCCACGACCACGTGCCCGGCCCCAGGCACCTCCACGTATCTCTTCGGCTCTCTTGACGCTTCGTACGTCTTCTTTGAGTCCTGAACATTTGAGGGGTCATCTCCCCCACCTTGGATGATGAGAATGGGACACTTCACCCTCCTCACCTCTGGGATGTACGTGCCGGGATTAAGTAGGATTAACTTAACTACTCTCTTGCTCCAGGCGAGCACGGACACTACCGCCCCAAGACTTAGCCCTATTAAAATAAGCCTCTTCCTCCCCACGAATTTCATCGCCCTCCTTAACTCTTTCACCTCCTTCTCGATCCCATCGAAGTGTCCCTCGCTCTCCCCGTGCCCCGAGAAGTCGAAGCGAAGGACCAGAAAACCCCTCTCGCACAACCTCCTGGCTAAGTTCACGAGAAAGCCATGTTCGTCCTTGTTCCCCGTGTATCCGTGGACGAGAATTATCCCTTCTCCCTCTTCCTTCTCCGGAACGTGAAGTACCCCAACCAACTTCTCCCCCTTCTCGTTCCTGAACTCAACCCTTTTCTCCACTCAACATCTCCTTCATCCTTCTGGCATTGTTCAGCATGTCGTGGTCGTTATTGAAGAAGACGTAGACTTTTTTCGGTTTTAAGCCCTTTATCCTCTTGATGACTTCTCTCAACTCTTCGTCCGAGTAGTTATGAGAGTACCACACGCTTCTCCCATGCATGCGGAGATAGATCCTCTCCCTAGAAGAAGTTATGAACTTTTCCTCTGGTGAGTCCACACTGACGAAGGTTCCTATTTCGTTCACCCTTTCCACCCATTTATTTTGGAACCATTCCTTGTTCCTGAACTCTATGGCAAACCTCTCCTCCTTGCTTCTCTGCACGAAACCCTCTATCCTCCTCCAAAGGGTTGGCTTAACGGAAGGAGGAAGCTGAAGGAGGAAAAAGTCTATTTTGGAATTTAATGGCTCGAACAACTGGCTGAACCTCTTCCAAAGCCTGAAGGCTTCCTGATTGAGCTTGTGAACGTGGGTTATCAGCCTCGAGACCTTTATCGCCCACCTTAACTTTCCTTTCTTCGCCCAGCCCTTCACCTGATTCGGGTAGGGGAACCTGTAAAAACTCGCGTTCAGTTCGACCGCGTTTAACCCAGAGTTCTCCACGTACCAATCTAGGCTCATCCCCTCGTTCCAACTGTAATACCAACCAGACGTCCCCACAAAGCACTTCATGTGGAGATGATCGCCTCCAGCTTTAAGTGTCTTGGAAGCATAACTCTCTGAGGTTCTGGAAGCGTTGACACCACCTTCACTCTGACCCCTTCTTTCAATCTCGCTATGTCACTTACCCTATCATACTCGACGAACTCCAGTTCCCTTTCTAAGAGGCTCCTCACCCCCCTAGTAACAAAAGAGCCTCTCAGATTAGGGAAAACCTCGTCGAACACGTATCTGAATTTCCCTGTGTGCAATTCCTTTCCCCTCAAGAGCACCTCCAAGGCTGAGAGGAAAGCAACCGTCTGGATGTAGTGAGCGTTTCGGGACCACAGGTTCCTCCCCTTCCTCCTGGAGAAGCCATACCTCCTGGCTTGCCTGTATCCCCTGCCAAAGGGGAAAGTGGGTGAAGCGATTTCCACCCATATCTTTTCCTCCGGGTCCCCAAAAACTTTGATCTCCACATTTCCACTCTTAAACTTGCTCGCCAAGTTGTTCACGATCTCATAAAGGAGCACGTAGGAATCTTCCACACTCACCTCTCCCAACTTTTCCCTGTATCTTTTAAGTAGATTCCTGTACACCTTCTCGTGATTCGGCCTGTAGCTCCTCATTGATGGAGAAAAGAGATTAAGTTTTAAAAACCTTCACAAGGAGGACAGGTCGATGTAGTACTTTCCATCCCTTATCTTGTATATCACAGGTCTTTCTCCAGAGAAGAGCTTAGTGAGGTCTATTAGGTATTTTCCGGGCTTCTCCACCCTTATGGTCTCTATGTCCAAGATTATGGGCACTTCTTCGGTCTCCTTCAACCCTATTATGCTCTTTATGTCTCTCTCTACCTGCTTCGCTTCCTCCTTCGTCATCCTTGGAACTTGCTTCCTCCACTTCTCCAAGTTCTCCTCCCTAACATAGTAGAAGAAGTGACTCCCACAGGGGCAACCTTCCAACAACTCCTTGGCACCGTCCGGATATTCCCTCCCGCATCTCACGCATATGTGGGGCATAACATCACTTCGTCCAGAGGGAGATGTTCCCGGGATTCTTCTTTATCTTCTTAACTATGGTGGCTGGCCCTATCACGGTTATCCCTCTCTTCCTCCCCATCAGGGCATCTAATGCCTTGCTCCTCAACTTCTCCATCAAATTCTTGTAACCTCCCTTCAACTCCTCTGCGGTCAGGGATTCTATCTCTATCCCCCTGAATATCCTAGAGATGTTCTCCATGGTCTTCTTTATCAGCTCCATTTCCTCCTCTGGCTTCAGGATTCCCTCTATGATTATGATCTCATCCTTCTTACTCTTTTCTATGATCATGTCCACTTTATCCTCCAGCTTCATCTCGTTAAACTTCTCCAAGGGGATGAAGGTTATGGATATCATTTCACCACCTCAAACATGGCCTTGTAAAGCTTATCCATATTAATGTTCTTCTTGGCGGATATCCCCACCACTTTATATTGAGGAAAAGCCTTCCTTATCCTCTCCACATCCGCCCTTTTCCTGTCGATCTTGTTGGCCACGATTATCACAGGAATGTTCCTTGCTTCTAAGTTTCCAAGGATCGTGAGGTTGACTTGATTGAAGGGGCTCCTAGTAGCATCCATAACTGCCAAAACTACATCCATGTTATCCAACCACTTTATTGCCTCTATCACCCCTTGGGTTGCCTCCTTAGCCCTCTCCAAGGCCTCTTTTTTCTTCATCCCATACTTCATGAACTCCTCATAGTCTATCTTCGTTGCTATTCCGGGGGTGTCCACAAGGTTTATTATCAACTCCCTCCCGTCATCCGATTTTATGGTGATGTTCTCCTTCATCTGAACCTTCCTCGTCTCGTGAGGGATGTGAGAGACCTTTCCCACTTCCTCCCCTACCCAATCCAGGGCGATCCTATTTGCCAGTGTGGTTTTTCCCACATTAGTTGGCCCGTAGATCCCGAGTTTTAGTTTCTTCCTTCTCCTGAAGAGCTTGTTTATCAACCTCTTAAACAAGATGCTGATGCGCATGCTTTTATTTCAAAATTGATACTGATATAAATGTCTTTTGGGAAAAAGAGGGCCTTCATTTCAGGACCACCTGGTTCCGGAAAATCCACTTTAGTAAGGGAGATCATAGAGCTCTTGAGGAAGAAGGGATTAAAGGTAGGGGGCATATCCACTCCAGAGATCAAAGAAAATGGAAGGAGAGTTGGCTTTGAAGTGGTGGACCTCAGCTCTGGGAAGAGGAAGATGTTTGCGCATGTGAAGGGAAAGGGAGAGGTGAGATTCGGGAAATATAACCTCTTCATTAAGGACTTCGAGGAAATTGCCATCCCTGCCTTGGAGTTCGCCCTTGAAGAGTGTGACGTCGTGGTCATCGATGAGATCGGGAAGATGGAGTTCTTCTCGAACAAGTTCAAGGAAGTGCTTGAAGAAGTTCTGAATTCTGACAAGATTCTGTTAGCTGTTCTCCACAGGGCTTACCTGAACAAGTTCGGGAAATATGGAGAAGTCTTCTGGCTAGAGAAAAGTCACTTCGAGGAAGTGAGGGAAAAGATAAAGGAAAAACTAGAGCTCGAGTAAGTTATACAACTCGTCCATGAATGAGCCCAATTTTTTCGTCACTTCCTCACGAATTCGACTGATGGCTTCGTAAGCTGCTATGGGTATCCCACCGCAACGTTCATTGACCGATATGTAGGGGATGACTTCCTTTTCGAGGGCGTTGAGTTCCTCAAGCACGTTCACGAGTTGCTTCCCTTTTTCTATTTCGCCTACCGCCTCAACAGCTTCTTTTGTTGCCTCCTGGATGTTGCTCAGGATCTTCCTTAAACCTCCTTGTTTCTCCGCACATTCGTAGAAGAGAACTGGACTTGGTTGTTCAAGGAACAAGATCCCTGTAGACATCTTAATGGATCTTATGGCTTTTTGCACCCTTTCCATAAAGCATCACCCCTTATAGGTAACGACAGTTTTCCTTTTATATTTTTTACCGCAAAATAGTATTTAAACTAAAATTTTGAGAAAAAGATATGCTCTTACCGGATGGCCTTGAGGTCCTGGTAAGCAAAGAGGTAGATGCCCCGATTCTAAAATTCGAGGAGCCAAAGGTAGAAAACTGGGCTTATGTTTCCGAGAACACTTCTAAGGTTTTAAAGAAGTGGAGGTGCTGGCCCTATCTTAAGCTAAAGCTCAGGAGTTGTCCGAGGAACTATGTGATGAAGGTCGTGGGAATCGTCGAGGTGCGTCTTGTTGATTTGGAGAGGTGGATGGAGGTCCCGTTAATGGTCACCCCTATCGTGAAAAAAGAGGAGAAAGGGATAATTTACAGGGTGAACTCTTTCATCGCCTCCTCTTATCTCCAGGACAAGATTTAAAAGAGGACCTTCGAGGTAACTACTATGGGGGAATACAAAATTTCGGAATATTTAAACGGGGAAGAATGGAAGAAGAGTGTGTCGAGAGCTTTCTTCCCAAAAATTTTCACAGGGAGGAGATATGACCAGCGGATGTCTGCTCTGCTTAAATTTGCTCACGAAAGTTCTGCCATTCAGGCCCCTCTCGAGGAGATGCTCTCCCTTCCAGAAGACGAGTTCGAAAAGCTGGTGGAGAAAATTAGAGATGCAAATCAAAAGAACCTGTTTTCTGTTGGCCCAGGGGAACGCATTGGTTACATAAAAAGGACACTGATCTCGCGCATGAGAAGAGCTAGGGAAAAAATGAGGAGCTTTTTGGATTCCATCGGGAATTATGGGAAAAGGATGAGAGAATTGGAAATGATGATAAGAGAGGCAAAGGAGGTGTCAAAATTCGAAGGGGTCCTGCGATGTCTGTACCACAACCTGAGACACGATTGTTTATCCATCGGCGTGGAGCCCCCGAAAAGATTGGAAGATACGTATCTCAGACTGGTA
>JAGHCF010000001.1:0-2709 GCA_021160605.1 Nanobdellota archaeon
ACCTTCGCCACGTCAGGGCGACGTCATAGCCACTAGACCACGGGCCCCAAGGATATGCTGAAGCTTCTTCCTTTAATACCTTTCCCACCTCCAGAAAGGTTTAAAAACCCTCCCCCTTGCCTTACCTCATAGAGGGGGAATCTCGTGGAGGACGAGGAAGGCGAACGTAAGGTAAGGATCCATTACCTGAGGAGAGGTAAGGACCTGCCCAAGAGGGTTAGGGAAATCTACGAGATCTACGACGAGAATTACAAGGAGATGGGGAAGCACTACAAGAGGTTGGATAGGAAGGTTTACGGAGAAGATTACTATTTCCTTTCCCCGAAGAATTTGAGGAGATTCTTGAGAAAAGAACTGAACAAAAAAGCCCGCGTGATCTATCTCTCCCAAGGGGAAAAGATGGTGGGCTTCGCCTTCTTGCTGGACTGGGGAGACATATTGGAACTAGATGAGATACACGTGAAGAAGGAGTTCAGGGGAAAGGGTTATGGTTCCCTACTTTTAGATGAGGTGGAAAGTTTTGCTTCTGAGAGGGGAAAGAAGGTGATAGTCCTGGAGACGAGGGAGAAGTTGGTGAGGTTCTTCGAAGAAAGGGGGTACGTGAACGTGGATGTGGACACGGGTGAATACTTGAAGGAGAAGTACGTGCTCATGATGAAGACCTTATAAAACCCCCTTACCATTTATTAACATGAAGGTGTTATTGGACACTAACTTCATGCTGATTCCATTTCAGGAGAAGGTGGACGTATACGAGGAGATAAGATTCCTGGTTCCGAAGGCGGAACTAGTCACTTTAAAGAGCTGCGTCAGGGAACTTGAGAGGTTGAAGAAAAAAGGGGCTTTGCAGCTCATGAAGCTGAAAGGGGTGAAAGTGGTGAGGGGAAAAGGGAGAGGGACGGATGAACAAATACTCAACTACTTGGAGGAAGAAGGGGCCATTTTAGCCACTTTGGACAGGGAACTCATGAAAAAAGTTTTAAAACGAGGTCAACATGTGATAACGTTAAGACAGTCAAAGAAGGTGGTGCTGTTATGAACCTACTCGACTTGGAACAACCGAAGGAGATGCCCGAAGTGTTTTACGCGGTCATAGAAATACCTAAGGGATCCCACAACAAGTACGAGATGGACCACGAGACAGGACTGATAGAGCTGGATAGGGTGCTCTACAGCCCATTCTTCTATCCCACGGATTACGGCTTCATCCCGAGGACTTGGAGCCAAGACGAGGACCCACTGGACGTGATGGTCTTAGTCCACGACCCGACTTTTCCAGGGTGCGTGATCAAGGTGAGGCCGGTCGCCCTCTTCAAGATGAGGGACGAGAAGGGGGTGGACGAGAAGGTCCTGGCGGTCCCAGTGAAGGAACCTAGGTTCGAGGAGATAAAAGACCTGGAGGACGTGCCCCAACACATCCTGAAGGAGATATCCCACTTCTTCCAGAGGTACAAGGAATTGGAGAAGGGAAAGTTCTCCGAGGTCTTGGGATGGGAGAACAGGGAGAGCGCTCTGAAGCTGATAAGAGAGTGCATGAAGAGGTACGAGGAGACCCACCATGTATAGGATCTTGAAGCTCAGGGACAGGGTGAGGGTGCCTCCCGAATTATTTGGGGAGGACGTGAGGGAGGCAGTGGAGGAGGCTATAAAGAAGGAATATGAGGGACACCTCTCGAGCAAGCACGGTTACTTCCTCAAGCTATTAAGTGTGGATGAGGTGAGCGATGGCATAATCCTCCCTGGGGATGGTGCTGTCTTCTACGATGTGGTCTTCAGGATCCTGGCTTACAAGCCGGAGATGCAGGAGATCGTGGAGGGGAAGGTCACAGAGATAACTGAATTCGGTTGCTTCGTGAACATAGGGCCCATAGCTGGTCTGGTCCACATCTCTCAGGTCATGGACGACTTCGTCAGTTATTCTAAATCAGGGGTGCTCCAGGGGAAGAAAACCAAACGCTCCCTCAAGGTCGGGGACATAGTCAGGGCAAGGGTGGTGGCCATATCCTTGAAGTCCCTCCAGACTGCCAAGATAGGCTTGACCATGAGACAACCGGGCTTGGGTAAGTTAGAATGGTTGAAGGAGGAGAAGAAAAATGCCTGAATATGCTTGTAAGAACTGTAAGCGAATAACTACGAAGAAGGTATGTCCTGTATGTGGAAGCAAGGAGTTGAGTGAGAAGTGGAAAGGCACTCTAATCGTCTTTGATTCCGAGAAGTCTGAGATCGCTAAAAAGGCGGGGATAAACTTCAAGGGGAAGTACGCCATAGAGGTGAAGTGAATTGAAGATAAAGATAACCAAGAGGATAAAGGACAAGCTCTTCAACCGGGAGATCGTGAAGTTCGAGGTAGATCACGAAGGGGAGCCGACCCCGACCAGGATGCAGGTGAGAGAGGTCTTGAAGAAAGAATTAGGGGAGCATTTCGTCATAAAGTACGTGAGGAGCGTCTTCGGCTTTGGGAGATCCGTAGGAGAGGCGAGGGTTTATAAGAAGAAAGAAGATATGCTTGAGTACGAGCCAAAACATTTATTAATGAGGGACGGGCTGGTGGAGGAACATGGGAAAGAAGAGGAAGGAAAGCAAGAGGAAGGGAAAGAGGAAGCCAAGCAAGAGGCCGCATAGCGCCAAGTGGAAGATGTACGTGGTGGAGGGCGGGACCATAAAGCGAAGGAAATTCTGCCCCAAGTGCGGCCCTGGTGTATTCCTCGC
>JAGHCF010000049.1:0-10315 GCA_021160605.1 Nanobdellota archaeon
ACAGGAGCAGTAGTAGTCCCTGTATTGTCTTGTCCTTCCACTACAGTAGTAACCATCAAAGTTGTTACAGTCATAGGATATAGTGGTGTAAGAGGCGTCAGAAGCCACCCTCTCGTAGACATAGGAGCCCGAGCAATAGTCGTAGTACGTGTTATTAGCACAATAAGCATTGGGTCCAGTGCCAGAGCAAGCAGTGTAGTCTTCCACATAGCCGTAATTGAATTTGTCGTCTCCGTCAGAGTCATAGGTCGGCTTCGTAGAGCAATCCTCTTCAGAGACAACATCATAGATACAGTGTCCATTACTACAGAAGTAATTCCTTTGCTCGAGCACGCTTCCATTACAGTAGAAACCATCATCATCACAATCGGAGTCACTGTAACAGTATACACCAGACGCTCCATACTTGCAACTCTCACTCAACTCACAAGTGGAGTAACACTCTCCTGTGAGTAGGCAGAGGGACCAATCATACCCGTACTCGCAGTATGGGGTCTGGAAGTCGTCAGGAGAGAAGCACCCCTCTGGACTCGTGCAAGGCGGGCAGGGCCACCACTCATTTCCACAGGTGTTAGATGTGCAGTAATAACCAGTCTTACAATCTGTCCCCTCCTCATTACATCCGTAGAGGCACTCGGTCCAGGTGTCATAAACACAAGTTCCTGACTGACACGTTCCTGACAACAACTCACCATCAGTGCACACGCTACAACTGATGCCGCTCAAGGAGCGGTAGGTACACCTGTAATTCTCGCACTTGTCTTGGGTGCACGGATTATTGTCGTCACAATCAGTATCTTCCGTACAAGTCCCGCACACACCATTTATGCAGAACTCGTCTGAGGGGCAGACATTCCCACAAGCCCCACAGTTACTCCTATCCGTGAGTATGTTCACCTCACACCCGTCTGAGAGGTCGTTGTTGCAATCGGCCCACCCGTCTTCACAGGTGCAGTCCGCGTTGAGGTGATTGCTCAGATCTACCTCACACCCATTGGACCAGTCCCCGTCACAATTACCCCAGCCCACCTCACATTCGAAGGAACACTGACCATTCACGCACTGAGATATGGTGTGAGGTCTCGTACAATCGTTGCCACAGGAACCACAGTTATAGACGTCACTCATCAAGTCTACTTCACATCCGTTGCTCCAATCTCCATCGCAATTAGCCCACCCCTCATCACATGAATATTGACACTCTCCGTTCACGCATGCTTGGGTCCCATGGAGGTTCGTGAGGTCATAGCAAGCGGAACCACAAGCCCCACAGTTGTTGATATCGTTCAGTAAGTCAGTCTCGCATCCGTTGCTCCCTTCTTGAGCTAAGTTTAGGTCACAGTCTCCCCAGCCTTCCTGACAATAGCACATCCCTCCATGGGTGGTGTTGCTCGTCCAGAATGGAGAACTATCATCGTAAACAGAATGTCCACTCACGAGGTCGCTCCCACACCCATTCATCCAGTCACCATCACAATTCCCCCATCCGCTCTCACAAGAGAAGCCACAGGTGTTGTTCGCCAAGCAGACGGGTAAAGTGTGCACTTGGTTCTCTATCACCCTGCATATGCAATCTTCCGGAGCGGTCAAACAACCTTCCCCCACCAGGGGTTGACATATCCCGTCCCCCCTGAAGGAGAGCATTAAGGCATTATACTTCTCCTCGAACTTGGAGGGGACGTATTGATAGGTTTGCGGGCTCACCACGATGTCGAAACTCACGTTCCAAGATAGTGGGTGAATGTATGGCTTGAAGTAATACATAGCCACATCCGAACCCTCATAGGTCCAGTTGTTGAAGTAGAACATGCAAACGACCACATAACCCCTTGTCGTGTTGTGTTCCTTACCTACCAACAATTCGTTCCCCCACTCATCCCTATCGATGAGACAGTCGCTTATCTTCCCGTCCTCCACATCGCAAAGGACTGGCTCCACCTCTCTCGCTCTCTCTCCTATCTCGTTGAGGAAGAAGATGTCGGGGTCCTGACCATCTACCTGGCCCTCTTCTATCGTGTTGAACTTCACCTCGTGGATGCCAACCCTCATGATCCCGAAGAAGAAACTTGTTGGGGCGTAACCGCACGTAGTCCCAAATATCCTATCTTCGCCCAAATCCGTCAGGTCATCACAGTTCCTTGAAGTTCCTGAGTCTATCCACCTCCTTGCGTAATAATTCAGGGAACCATCGCTGACGAAGGTCCCCCCATACTCGGAGTTGAAGTCCTTGGCGCTGGACTTCAAGGTGTCGAAATCTAAGTTCTCATAGTTTTCCAATATCAAAGAACTGTCAGGGTAAGAGATCTTCTCATTAGAGGTCCCGTAGATCTGGGAGATGTATAAGTCTGAGACGAACGCATCCGTCCTCACAGTTCCAGGGTCGAATTCGTAAACGTACTCCTTCCTTCCGAGGTCGTCAGCTATGGTCAAGTACTTCGAGTTCCCGAAGATCTCGTAATCACTTTCCTTCGAGGAACGCAGGTAGGTGGTGGAGCTTATCCAAGAACCAAGCCATAACCTACTCGCTAAGTTATGATTCATGTCATTCGCGAAGGGCATGGTGAGGTTTTCCACCTCGACCCTCTCGAAGACTCCTGGGACGCCTCTGTAAATGCAGGAAGTCCTGTTAACATTTCCGTAGGAAAAGGTCAGACACTTCTTCACGGGACCATCATAATAGCCGACCTCCGGGATACTCTCTATTTCATTCCTGTCCCAGAACATGCCTCCCGAAACCCAATCTTCCTGGTCTAGGTCGCACGATTTAGAGTAAATTAAGGAGTCTGGGTCACACGTCATCTCATATTGCCCAAAACCAACTATGCAGGGCCCTGTCTTTTTGTTACAATCCAAGCTGTAACTCACGTTCATGATGTCCCCCAACAAGACCAGGTCCTGATCGTCCACTCTTCCCCACTCTTTATCGTATTCCAAAACGGGGGCCAAGTCTCCGTAGTAAAACAGCACCGACCTATCTTGACTTCTGTCCAACACGAACTCAAACTCACACTTCCCTCCGATCCTGCTGACCTCATAAGGCACTTCCCTCACGTATGGCTCTCCTTCAAGTTTCTCGAGGAGGAGGAACTTCTCGCAATCCGTCTCGCTTATCAAGCTCACGTTCACCGGGACATTTCCAACCCCCTGGGATTTGAACTTGATTTCCTTGAACTCAGAGTAACCATTTAGGTAGGTGGCGTTCACGGACCACACGAGGTTGGGGGTCACGAACTTATAAGTCCCGCTCACGTTCAAGGTGGCTGTGATGTTCTCCTCCAACTCTTTGATCTCTATGACTATCCAAATGGGCTTTCCGAACTTCTGGAAACTCACGACTTGAGTAAGAGTCACTCTACCTTGCTCATCCGTGATCCCAGAATCTATAACTGCACCATCACTGGCGTTGTAGATGGTGATGGTGTAACCCTCTGCTGGCTCCCCGCCGGTCCTCAGCTCCAACTCCACTTCGTCGTCCCCATCCCTGTTCCCATCGTCCACGAATTCCAACCTGTAATTATCCTTTAGCTTGATCCCCGCTAGGAAGTCGTGATCTTTGTCCAGGAGCACCACTAGGGTCTCTGGTAGGGTCTTCTCCGCGTAGGTGATGGTCACCTCTCCCTCGTTCCCAGTGATTCCTTTCAAGACCCCTCCCTCGTTCACGAAGTAAACTTCGTACCCGACTAAGGGGATTTGGACGGGAGCCTCTTGGACCCAAACGCAAGCTTGTGAGTCCCTAATCATCTCAAAGGTGAAGTTGTTAGTTAAAGAAGTATTGACCATCGAAGTTAAGTTGGCCACGTATTGCCCTATGTCCGTCGGTGGGTGGGACTCGTTCACCACAGAGGGAAGCCTCCCGAACAAGGGATTTCCATCAGGGTCGTACAAGCTCACGTTGAATCTTTGACCAGAAGAGAAGGCCCCGAAGCAGAAGGTATCGTTCTCGTTTAGTTGTCCTTCTGCTATCAAACTCCCATCTAGCGCATATATCCTCACCAAGAAGCCTTCATAGCTCTCTTGCGGGGTGGCACCAGCTAACGCCCTGAAGGTGAACGGGGTGGCCCCGAGGAGATACAAGGAGTAGTTGTACAACTCACTCCTCCCCTCTCTCATCAACTCTATTGGGGATGGATTCTTGAAGTAATCGTAGAACTTCTTGGCTTCTTGCTCGCTCTCGGCCAAGTAAGCGGCTACCTTGAAGCTTTGGCTCGCATTTATTTCAGTCTCCACCTTCGGATACTTCTCCGTCAGGTCCACGCTCATCCCCATGAGATAAGCCCTTGGGATGAAGAAGGCTCCAGCGAACCTGTTCAACCTTACCACGTTGTCATAAATAGGGTTTTGGGTCATGTTTTTCTTCCCATTTCCCATCCAGAAGTAGAAGAAGGAATCAGAGTCCAAGGTACTTGCCACACACCCTAAACAGTTTTGACAACTCACATCACTATCTTTTAACCTCCCTTCTACCCTCAAGGAATTGTCCTGGGCGTAGGCGAGGAACTCAAGCTGAGAGTCCAGGAAGGAATAGAGGAGGTCCAAGTGGGACTTCCCCAAGCTGAGGTTGGCCAGGTAATCGTTCACATCCAGCTCTCCGAAGGCTCCTAAGTAAGCATTCCTGAGCTTGGCGTCCTCGTCGTAGAAGAGGATCTTCACGCTCTTCTGACTCTTGGTCAACTTGGCAGGTACGGAGAGGACGAACACCACTTCTTCCCCAACCTCTATCTTTCCATCCCATTCCTTGCTCTCATACACCCATTCCACGTTACTCGTCCTCACGTTCTTCGACCAGAACCCCCAATACCTCCCTCCGAGGAAGGAGCCCATGCTAGTATCTTGGACGATGTTCCCATCGGGTTCGAACAACCTGACCATGACGAGGTTCCCATCGTCGTCGAACTTCAGGTCATAAACGCCGCTCCCCCCAACTATCCTGCTCCTCAGCAATGGATTGTCCCTGGAACTCGATGGGCTGGCATCCGCCTTCGCGAAGATCAGGATGGGCTTGGTTATGTTGTTGCTTCCTATGTTCCTCACTCTTATGGCGAAGGAGATGTAGTCATCTGAGGAGAATAATAGAGGTTCCTTGGTGGGATCCCTCACCACTGTCCACTTATCCCTGTTCACCTTTGGGAGGAGGGTGTAGCGGTGGAATTCTCCGAGCTCGTTCAACACGTAGAAGTCGACGAACTCCACCTCGGTGAAGTTCCCTATCCAACCCTGACCCGAACACTCTACATCGTTCACGAACCTCCCCTGATCCTTCTCCACACAGACACCATATCTCCCACAATCTTTGGTGTAATCGCCCGACTGGGAAGCGTCGCAAACACATATCTCCTTCCCCCCTTTCTTCACGACGTCGGTGAATAGTGGAGGGTAGTAGACACCGTTCTCCACTCTCTCATCATAGAAACAGAGGCTCTTCACCCTCAGGTCCAGCTCACCCTGGCACTCGTCTGAGGCGAGCTCCCCTTCGAGGCAGGGGCATGTCTCAGCATTGATCAAGTCACAATCGGAAAAACCCGTGTCCGTGAGCCTTATGAGGTCATAATACTTGAGGAAAACGCTCTCCCCACCGTAGCTATTCACTTCGTATCCACTACATCTGTCCTTCCCTATTGGGCAGACTTTGAACGCCCCCACAGCATAACTCTCCTCCAAGGATTGTTCTTGAGAAGTGAAGGGACCGGTCTTGCTCCACCACCTACAACCAGGGATGAATAGAGGTATGGGTACTTCCGAGATGCCAGCGCCACAACTCACCTCTAACATGGCATACCTGCTCCTATCATATCTCAGTCCCCTGTCGTACATCTCCACCGGTTCCGTTCTGTAGAACGTGTAACCATCAGCGGTGTAACTCACCTCTTCATGAGCTATCGTCTTCTTTTCTCCTTCCTCTCTTGGGTCCACTATCCAACCAGAATAGAAGGGCTCGTAGTAGAGGATCACCTCGTAACCAATGTCCTCCATTTTTTGCCTCCACATCGAGCCACAGATGGGGTTTGAGATGACGTCATAACCCTGATACCTTCCGAAGAAGGTGTCGTCTTGAATGGAAAGTTGGGTGATGAAGGAGATGTCATTCAATTCCGTTCTCTGGGCAAAATACAAGTTACTGGTAGAACTCCCACATTTGTAGTAATACCTTCCCAAGTACCAGTTCTCCGCTTTGTAACAACTATAACAAGTCCCACCTTGAATTATGTCAGAAGTGCAGAGGAACACGGAAGTTACCACCTCACTGTTCTCGCAGGGCTCGCATGCTGTGAAGCTCGTGTTCCACGTACACCTCGCGTCAACACGGGTAGTGCAACCTTCCTGCCAGCAAACACCACTGCAGGTCTCATTACACACCTCGTAGTTGCAAGCCCATCCAGTGCCTGCCCCACAATCTTCCTTGTAGATGAAGTGACCGAGAACGTTTTCTGAGATACACTCTTGGAAGTCATCCATACAAGGTTGCCAAAAGGCGCAAGAGCCCCTGCTCATGTCCCTCCAGTAAGTGGTTCCTTGCGGACAATCCCCAAGGGAGATGGAAAGGAGCAGGAAGAACGTGCAGATGAGGAAAAGATTCCTTTTCATATCATCCCACCCCAGTAGGAGACACAACTTTTCTCCTTGGTGATAGTGACTGTTCCCCCTTCGGTTTCACACTCGTACTCCCTGATTATGGAGTTGGTGTCAGGGAGACACACTGAACTCCTCACCAACTTACAACACTTATATTCGTCGACGACATCTTCGTAATCATCAGGGCAACAATAACCCTGAGCTGTACATGTCAGAGTGCTTCGGCAGTCACCTGTGTCCATGCAAGGGTCTTCTACTTCCCCGGTTGAGAGAGAGATCAGACACAAGGATGGGTCTGCTGAGATGCTCGAGTAGTTTTCCTCACCGAACAAGAACTGCATGGGAATCCCTATGGTCAGGTTGTATCCAGTGGGATAGAAATCGTTATCAGCCGTGTAGGTCACGTGCATCTCCTCATCGTTACATAGGTTCTTCACCTTTATATCCATGCTCCTGACCGCTATGCTCCAAGGATACCCCGTCAACGCCTTTAACCTTTCTGGCGCCTTCTGTTCGAAAATCCTCAGGAACTCCGCCAAGATGCTCTCCTCGGCAATAGGGGTGCAATCATTCCCCTTGTAGTCACATTCACACACTTCAGTCGACTGACCATCAAGGACCAAATCATGACAATAAGTGCTGTCTATCTCATCCCATCTCCCCTCCCAACTCGTCCCCACCAACCCTAAATGCCAGATGAGGCTCATCTTCCAGTCCTGCTTCGGGATGACGTTTCCATCTTGAATTATCTTCAAGGTCTTCATCTCCACGACATCTAACAACAGGTCTAAGTTCCTCTTGATCTCCTCCTCCATGAAGTTATCCTCGACGAAGGACTTCCCGTAAGAGTATATATCTGCGAACCCACCAGAATAGGTGACCCTGCTTAAGAGGCTTATACAGTTGGTTATGTTATACCTCCTCGAGGTGAAATCCAAACACAGCTTATCTCCTTCCGATGGGACGAAGTCGTAAACTATCACCCCTTTCTCCAAGCTTATCTCTCCTATGCTCTTATCTACTTTCTCCCATTGGACCCTGTCCGGGATGTAGTACAACATCTCCTTCTGGATGATGAAGGTCATGGGGTCCTCTTCCTCGAAGGAGACGAAATATCCGGTCAGGTTATCCACCAAGAAGACCTTATACGTCTTCCCGTTGAAGTCCACCAAGTCACCATTCCTCAACTCCACCCAGTTCCCTGATGGATTACAATACCCACAAATACCTTCCCTGCACAGCCCGTAATATTGGCAATCCTTTTGACAGATTAAGTATTCCGTGAGGGTGATTTCAAGGTCCGAACCATCCGGCGTTGGTATAGTCTTCTTATAAGTGTTTCCTGTAGGGACATATATTTCCCCCACAGTCCCCCTACAAGTGGGGGCTGGTTGATAAGAAGCGTTCACCTTCCCGACCTCCTCATAACCAGGGGGACAACTCCCAGTGGTTATCTGCAATTCGGATACTGTGGACACGTTCACCTTCCACTGGTGGGTGTCCTCATCATAGAAGGACTTGAAGTAATACTCCTCCCCGTTTATCTCTTGACAGATATGCCTCCCGCTTTCGTCCTTCTGGGTTAAGTAAACCTCCATGGTCCTCGGCCCCTTGAGGAAGAAGTAGAGGTCTTCCAAGACCGCGTGGTTCTGCTTCTGGGTTGTGACCACTAGCCTTCCTTGATCGTCATATATCCTAACAGTCCCATCCGGATAATACGCGATGGTGTAACTCCCTTCCAAGTAGGGTGGCGAAAAAGTTCCCTCCCAATGATTATCCACTTTATTCATCTCTACTTCCGTCTCCGACACCAGTCTGGCGTTCTGGAGATTGAACTTCTCGAAATCCGCGAAGCCAAACATCTCTTCCAAATAGGTCTGGACGTCCTTCCCTATATCCTCCCACCCAGGGACGCACACCTTCCCGTTCTTTTTCCAGTAGAATATTTTCAACCCGTTCAAGTTTGGCTCAGGGAGGAAGGGGAAGCTCTCGTTAACTAAGATGTAGCCACAGTCGGTTTCCGTGGACAATCCTGCCATCAACAGGGCCTTATCAAGGGCGTAAGTCCTTTCCTGGGTATATAGAGCCCTAGCCCTCTCGCTTTCCGTTATCAGATTTATTATATTGTTCCTTATGTCGCTGGCCATCCCAGCGTCCTGAACCACGTTGAAGAGATTTAGTAAGGCGCTGGCAGTGATGATCACCATCCCCAACGCGATGATCAGATTGGCCTGTCCCTTAGACACCTGAGATCACCTCATATCCCTCCTTCTGGGCGTAGAGGCTGTATGGGTCGTAGACGTACATGATGCATTTTGCCCCCAACTTACTCCCGTACTCTATCTGGAGCCCCTGGAATTCCTCTGGGATCCCCTCCCATCTCAAGTTGTAGAAATCGCTCAGGTTCAGGTAGGAACCATTTATGTCCACGTACTTGTTCCTTATGTAGTCCTGGCCGAATAAGGTCAGCAAAGCCATGCTGCACTCCTGCCTTTGAATGCTATTGGATGTCCTCAGGATTATGTTCTCGACCGTGGTCTGGGCCACCACTTGATAGATCAGGACTAAGACAGTTGTGACTATCGCGAGGAGTGCGAGCTCGAACAGGGTTATCGCGCCTTTCATTTTACGTGCTCGTGTAGTAAATGGTCGTTTCGAGGACGCCCCTGTGGTTCTCGATTACATTCCCCTCATCGTCAACGTACCTTATGATCACCGGGACGCTCGATGTGTACTTGGACGCGTGTTCCTTGTAAAACTCGTGCAAGTCCTCTTCTATCACTGAGGAAGAGAAGACATCGCCGACTTTCAGCACCGGGGAGACCTGGACAGGCCAGCCCCTGGTTGGGATGACGATCGCGTTTATCGCTACGTCCAAAGCGAAGGAAGTCACATCCAGCCAGAAAGCCAGATCCTTGAGCCACTTCGTCATGAGCTCGATGTACTCCTTCGACTCCCCTATATCCACCTGTGATTCCGTGCTCAACGTGTCCCCCAACTTCCTTATCATGTCAGGGTCGTCCAAATCCCTTAGCTTGAACGTTATGACATATTCCGAATAAGAGGGGACGTTAGCGGTCAAGTAATCTATCTCGCTCCCCCAACTCGAATAATAGTTCTGGACGCAGTCGAAGTACCTATCTTGAGTGAACTTCCTCACATCTATTACACCCGGGTAAACCCTCTTTATCTGAACCAACTCTCCATTCCTCTCCAAGATCTTGACGTTCTCGTAGGCGAAGCAATCCGCGGAGGAATACGCCCTGGAGGCCATGGCATTGGCGAAGCTGCTGGCGTCCGCCCAAGTCAATAACACGTTGATGTCCCCGAACTTCATGCTCATCCCAACTACCAACAAGCTGAACATCATGACTGACAAGGCCGCGTTCGCCAATGCGGTTATCTCCATCTGTCCCCTCATTTCAGCTGCGCCTCCGTGTAAATCCCATTATAATCCATCCCCAGCACCATCCCTTTGTACTCAGGAGTTAACCTTATCCTTCCTCCTCCCGTCTTGCTTATCTCTAACTCATACATGTCGTACCTCGATTGGAAGTATGCCTCTTTCCTCGGGAGCTGCGTTCTCGGTGAGATCCATTTCGTGACCCCTTGGCCCACCTCATAAGGTATTTGGAATATGCTCTCCCGAACTCCAAGACCGAGTAAGCTCCCAAAGGTCAAGGCGGGGCTGTCAATCTTAAACCTCCCTTCTATTATCGGTGGGCTACCGAACCAGTATTAGTTC
>JAGHCF010000012.1:0-3314 GCA_021160605.1 Nanobdellota archaeon
CTCCTCCCTCGTCAAAGGTCACACACCTTTGACGAGGGAGGAGCTGGAACCTTTCGAGACAGATTTGAAGAAATTCAAAAAGATGATCATAGGGAAGGGGTTCAGCGGTTTCTTGCCCATCGAGGAAGAGGCCTTGAACTACCTTAAGTCCCTAGGTTTGGAGGTAGTGTCCTTAAACACACCAGATGCCATTGAGGAATTCAGGAAAGAAGAGGATGCGATCTTGTTCCTACACATCACTTGCTGAAATTTTAGGAAAGAATTTTTAACTTTTGAGTAACTAAGAAATTCGATGGTGGACTTCGAGCAAAGGGTCATCTTGAAGCCGGGTAAACAGAGGGAGATCATAGAAGAGTACGTGAGGTTGGTGGGAGGTCTCAGGAAAGCTGCGAGGCGATTGGGGATCCATCGATCCACGTTTTTCAATTACAAGATCGGAAAGGCCAAGAGTTTGCCTTTCGAGATAGCGCGAAAGATCGCGGAAGAAATAGGTTACGACCTGAACGAGATCACTGAGGGGACAGCGACCTTGAAGGAGAGGACGGCCATGGGGTTCGCGAAGTGGAGGGAGAAGCATAAGGGCTTCTGGTCTTATATGCTTTACCTGTTCAACAAACATTATCGTTTGAGAAAGAGGAATGATGAAGAGAGCAAGGAACTCCTGCTCTGGGTCGAGAGAATGATCGAGACCATCAAGAAGAGGGGCACTTTAGAGGACCTGTTGGAAGGCGCGTCTTCGGGGGACGGGTTACTCAGGATCATCTCAAACAATTATGACATCTTCTTCAAGATATTTAAGATAGAATTGGAACAAGAGGATTTCCCCTTGTTCCTGAGGATTTATTTTTTGATCAGGGATAATCCCGGGATGACTGAGAGGGAACTAGGGGAGAAATTGAGGGTCCCGAAGGAGGAGGTGAGGAGGATCATTTATAAGACGAACAGGTTCTTCGTCGGGAAAATCAAGAACGGATCGGAGTCCCGGTGGTGGGTGAAGAGACACCTCTCTTCCGAGAACCTGTATAAAAGCTCGGCCAACCTGATATATGACAAAAAGTTGAAGTCAGCCATCCACGAGGAGATCGAGCTTAGGGGGATCGTAAGGGAAAGCATTTAAGGAGGATGATGATTAATCTTATCCGTGCCCCGGTAGCTCAGCCTGGTGGAGCGCCACACTGGTAATGTGGAGGTCGCGGGTTCGAACCCCGCCCGGGGCTCTTCCATGCGGGGGAGACTCAAGCATGTGGATATAGGTGTAATGAACCTCTTTAAGAAGGTTGTCTCAAAAATTAAGGAAAACCCAGAATTGGTCAGGGGATATGATATGAGCTAGAAGGAGGTGTCTTTCATGATCGAAACGGGCAAGGTACCCGTCAGCGTCCTCATTCATGCCGGAGGGACCACGCGTTTTTGATTGAGGAGAGGGAGAGACTCGGGCTGACTTTGAAAGAAGCTAAAAGATTGAAGGGATTCCTCAAAAGAGCAGACGAAGAGGATCTCCTGAAGTTGAAGGAGGACATCCCGTACCTTACATCCGAGGATGTCGAGGAATACTATGAAAAGACTTAGCCCTTGATTTTCAGCGATCATCTAAGTTCTCGAAGAAGTCTTTGCGGAGACTGGCGTGGCGCCCATGGTTTTGGATTTTGAGCCTTTTATTTATGAACTTTCCCCTTGAGATACTCCTTCACGCTCTCGTACGTTTTTATAGCGTCTTCCCAAGTCCTCGTCTCGATTATGAGCTTTCCTGGGGAGATCTTCTTCATTAATTCTAAGAACTTCTCATTCTCCTCGGTTAAGAGGAAGGCGGAATGGGAGTCATACTCTCCCTGATTGTCGTGGAGGTGCACGTAACTTATGTGCTTTCTCAATAAGTTGATGAACTCGAACTTGTCCTCCACGAATCCCCTCTTCTCAGCCAACTTTAAATGGCCCCAGTCCAGACAAAACCCGAGTCCTGGGATTTTTTCCAGGGTCTCGAGGATCTCTTGGTGTGGGGAGAACAGGCCCCGGTTGTTGTTCTCTAAAAGGAGTTTTCCGGGGAATTCACTCACGAGAGTTTCGAGGAGCCTGAAGTCCACTTTCTTCACGTCCCTTGCGATGTGGAAGACCACTTCCTTTGCTCCGAAGATCTCAGCCACGTATAAATCCGCCTTTAACATCTTTTCCTCAGCATCAGCGAGGAGCTTATTGCCTGAGAATAAGTGATGGGTCCTCGAATGTAGGCTGAGATCGTATGCGGATAATTTCGGGGCGATTTTTTCCTTCAAGGTCTCCTCGATGAACGGTAAGTAGGATTTACTCAAGTTCACTTCTATGACTTTGGAGGGGAGCTTATTCAGCACGAAGTTCCAACCGCTCCTCGGTAAACACGATGTGCTGAAACCCAATTTCATTCTTTCACCCCAATTTTAATGCTATCAAAACGGCTCCAACGATCATCAAGAGCACCCCCAACATGTCCTTCAGGCTTAAGCTCTCCCCGAGGAAGAGGACGGAGAAGAAGAACACGAAAGCTAAACTCAGTCTGTCTACGGAGGCCACCTTGCTTGCTTCTCCGAACTTTAAAGCCACGAAATAGAAGAGCCAGGAGAGAGCCCCGGATAAAGCTGCTAAGAGGATGTAGAACAGGGCGTTCCTGTTCATGGTCTCCTTCCACTTCCCAGTTATCCCCACGACCCCCAACAAAAAGGCGAACATCACGCCAGCCCTTATGGCGCTCGCGAAGGTGGGATCCACATCCTTTATTCCTATCTTCCCGAAGATGGTGACCAATGAGGCGAAAAGCGCGGAGAGCAAGGCGAAGAGCAGCCATTCCATGCCCTTTATAAGGTCTGCCTGCTTAAAAAACTTGATGAGGATCACCCTCGGGTTCGAGTACGGAAGGTGCGACGTATGCGGGGAGGAGAAGCAGGTGAGGATCTTATTGGATGATAAAAAGGCAGCTAGGATATGCGCTGATTGCGCGAACAGGTTGAGAGGGACGAGCGAAGAAGTCCTCTTAAAGTACGGGAAGCCCTACAAGAGGGTGGAGGAGGGGATAAGCATCTTCGACATAAAGTTGTTGGTGGTTGACGAGGACATGTGGGAGGGGTTTGGAGAGGAGTTGATGGAATATCTAGAGGGAAAATATGAAGTGACCTTGGCAAAGGGGAGGAAGTTCGAAAAGAAGTTCAAGAAGGTGGAGAGGGGAGCTATAAGCAATTCCCTCTCCATTTTCAGACAGGTGGACTTCAAATTAGCCATAGACCCTAAGTCAGAGAAGGTGAGGGAGAGGGCGGACGTGGTCGTAAATTCGCCATCAGAGGTTACGC
>JAGHCF010000047.1:0-3630 GCA_021160605.1 Nanobdellota archaeon
ATTCATGGACAGGGAGGTGAACGTGGGCTTCTCCGGAGGGGAGAAGAAGAGGTTCGAGGTCGCCCAGTTACTGGCTTTGAAACCGAAGTTGGCCATAATCGACGAGGTGGACGCGGGTCTGGACGTTGATATGCTCAAGCGAATAAGGAAGATCATAAACGGAATGAAGTGTTCCTTCCTCATCATAACCCACACTGGAGATCTGGTGAAGGGGATGAAGGGATTGAAGGCCCACGTCATGGTGGACGGGAGGATCGTGAAGGAAGGGGGAAGCGAGTTGATAAGAGAAGTGAAGAAAAAAGGGTATGGTGCGTTTAAATGATAGATGTGGAGGAGTTTTCAAGGGAGAGAAAGGAACCTGCCTGGGTGAGGAGGTTAAGGGTAAAGGCGCTGAGGAAGTTCTACGAGTTGGAGGAACCCGAGGGGATAGAGGTGAACTACGGGGAGTTAGAGTACTACGCTCCTCACCAAAAGGTGGGCAGCCTGGAGGAGGTTCCGAAAGAGGTCAGGAAGGTATTTGACAAATTGGGGCTGCCCGAGTTCGAGAGGAAGATGCTCGCTGGGATCTCCCTCCAAACGGACAGTACCGTCATTTATGAGGATGCTTTAAGGAGGTTCGAGGAGAAGGGAGTGATAGTCGAGGACATGGATGTGGCCATCAGGAAGTACGGTTGGTTGAAGAACTACTTCATGAAGCTCGTCCCTTACGACCTCCACAAGTTCGCAGCTTTGCACACTGCTTTGTGGAGCGGTGGTGTCTTGGTGAGGATCCCAAAGGGAGTGAAGGTGGACCTTCCCATCCAGGCCTTCATCCTAATAAACAGGGGGAAGATATCCCAATTCGAACACAACATCATCATCGCCGAGGAAGGGAGCAAGGTTCACTTCATAGAGGGGTGCTCCGCCCCTATCTTCAGCAAGGTTTCCATCCACTCAGGGATGGAAGAGGTATATGTGGGGAAGAATGCCAACGTCCAGATAACCACCCTGCAGAATTGGACGAGGAACGTGAAGAACTATCCCACCAAGAGGTATTTGGTAGAGGAGGGGGGAAGGTTGAGGTTACTATCAGCCATGCTGGGGAGCAAGCACACGGTTTTATATCCCACCACCATCTTGAGGGGGAAGAACGCCAGGGTGGAGTGTTTGGGGATAAGCTTCGTGGATGGTAAAAGGGCAGTAGAAACTGGTGCGAGCGTAGTCCATCTAGGAAAAGGGACGTGCTCCAAGCTGGTCAGTAGGAGCGTGGTAAAGGATGAAGGGATTAGCAAGTTCAAGGGGAAGATAAAGGTGGTCAAAGGGGCGAAGGATTCCGTAGGGTTCATGAAGTGCGACTCTTTGTTGCTGTCAAAAAAAGCCAAATCGGAGACCATCCCTCAACTTTACACCGAGGAGGAATCAGTGGAGTTAAACCATGAGGCGAGGACAGGGAGGATCGGGGAAGAGGAGTTGTTCTACCTGAGGAGTAGGGGGTTCGAGGAGGATGAGGCGATTTCTCTGCTAGTGAACGGCTTCTTCGAGCCCATCATGAGGAACATCCCCTTTGAGTACGCGATAGAGATAAGGAAGCTGATAGAACTAAGCATCAAGGGACTTTAAGGCGTTCTTCATGGCCCTGAAGCCGACCAGGGCGCAGGAGACCCTGGTCCTCACCACCTTCACCTCGGCCAAGAAGTCCTTCTCCTTCATCTTTTTCAAGAAGTCCAAGCTCTTTCCCTTTATCAACTCGGTCAAGATAGAGGCAGATGCTATGGATATGGCGCAACCCTCCCCCTCGAACTTAACGTCTTTTACCTCGTTCCCTTCCACCTTCAAGTAAATAGTCACCACATCCCCACAGAGGAGATCTCCAGCTGTCCCAGAGATCCCTCCCTCTATCTTTCCATAGTTCCTGGGGTTCTTGTAGTGATCCAGGATCCTATCTTCGTAGTCCATATCGGATCTCCTTCAAGGCGTCTAAGAACTTATCTATCTCCCACTTAGTGTTGTAGATGTAGAAGCTCGCCCTCACCGTCCCCTTTATCCCCAAGCACCTCATCAGGGGTTGGGCGCAATGGTGCCCGCTCCTCACTGCGATCCCCTTCTTGTCCAAGAAGTAGGCCACGTCGTGAGGGTGGACCCCCTCCAGGTTGAAGGATATCAGACCCCCCCTTTCCTCTGGCCCATAAATTTCCACACCCAAGGAGGATAAACCATCCAAAGCATATCTCACCAACTCCTCCTCGTGTCTCCTCACGTTCTCCATCCCAACAGCCTTCAGGTAATCCACTGCAGCCCCCAGTCCCACACCTCCCGCGATGTTTGGGGTCCCCGCCTCGTACTTCCAAGGGAGTTCATTCCAAGTCGCCCTGTCCACCCAGACATGGCTTATCATGTCCCCTCCTTTCAGGAAAGGGGGAAGCTCTTCCAACAAGTCCTTCTTGCCATACAGTACCCCAATCCCAGTAGGGCCCAGCATCTTGTGACCAGAAAACGCCAGGAAGTCGCAATCCATCTTCTTCACGTCTATGGGCATGTGAGGAACGCTTTGAGCACCGTCCACTAGGAACAAGGCCCCGACCTCGTGGGCCATCTTCCCTATCTCTTCCACGGGATTTATGGTCCCCAACACGTTGCTCACGTGGGTGATGGCCACCAGCTTGGTCTTCTTGGTTATCTTCTCCTTCAAGTCCTCCATGTCCAAGGTCCCGTCCTCTTTGATGTTGACTACCTTCAGGTTCTTGTCCTGCCATGGGACTAGGTTGGAATGGTGTTCCATCATGCTCACGACGACCTCCCCATCCTCCAGGTCTAAGATGTTCGCCACCAGATTTATGGCCTCGGTGGCATTCCTCACGAATATGACCTCCCTCCAGTCAGCATTTATGAAGTCCGCCACCTTCTCGTGAGCCTTCTCATAAAGTTCGCTCGCCTCTTGACTCAGGGTGTGGATCCCCCTATGGATGTTAGCGTTGTATCTCTCGTAAAACTCCTTTATCGCGTTTATCACTTGGACTGGTTTTTGAGTCGTGGCTGTGTTGTCGAAGTAAATGAGGGGATGGTTATTTATCTTCCTCTTCAAGATGGGAAAGTCTTCCCTTATGCGCTCCACGTCCATGGGGTAGGAAATGGAAAGGAGCATTAAAAAAGTTACTTAACCCTCAAGATGCAGGTGTTGTTGACGCACTCACAAGAAGAAGGAATGCAATTGTAAAGGGTTATGCACGCCACGCCCTTGCACCTGCTGTTCAAGGAGTTTTCCCATGCCTCCACGTAGTTCTTATTAATGCACGTGTTCTCCCCTCCAGCCTCACACCCACAACACCCCGCCCTCACTTGAACGCAATCTTCGTCCACCTCACAGCCTTTTATCTCATTCATGGTCACCGGCTTGTACGTGAGTAAGAGATAAATGCCGAAGAGGAAGTACACAAAGACGAAGAAGGAGATAACGAGAAAGGGGCTCCTCATCTTTTAAAGGTTATACCTGAGAGTTTTTATTTTTTCCCAAATTTGTGAAAGAGCATGGCATTAATGACCTTCCCGTTGGTCTTCCTCAGCATGTATTCTACCGCCTCTTCTATCCGTTCTCCGGAGGGGTTGAAATATGTATCCTTGATGAGCTTCTCGAGCCCCTCCTCACTTATCCTA
>JAGHCF010000026.1:0-4255 GCA_021160605.1 Nanobdellota archaeon
AAATGAAGGACGTAACCGTGCTCGTGACCGTGAAGAACGCGAAGAACACTGTGAAGAAGTGCGTGGAATCCCTTCTAAGGGAAAGTTACAAGGATAAGGAGATATGGTTCGTGGACGGCGGGAGTGAAGATGGAACTTATGAGATCTTGAAGGAGTACGAGAAAAGAAGGAAGATAAAGTTGTTCAGAGTAGAGGGAAGTGCCCCTGTGTCCTTGAACCGGGCCTTAAAGAGAATAAAGACGAAGTACGTGGCCATGACGGACGCCGATTGTGTGGTCGAGAAAGATTGGATAAGAAAATTGAAGGAGGCTTTCAAGGAGAGGGGGGTGATCGCTGCAGCTGGTTATTGTGGGACTCCAAGCGGGTTGAAGGGGCTCTCAAAGGTGATAGGTGAAGAACTCGAAAGCAGATTTAAGAGGTTTCCCAAGTATATCTTAAGGGCACCGACGATGAACTTGATGTTCTTAACTAAAGTTGGAAGGAAGGTCATGTTCGACGAGAAGTTGGATAGAGCTTTTGAAACGGACTTCGGGTACAGATTAACTAGGTATGGAAAGATGAGGTATGTACCTGAGGCGAAGGTTTATCACCACCATAGGAGCACATTCACGTCTTTTTTCAAACAACAAGTGGGTTACGGCGTGTACGCTGTATTGGTTTACTACAAGCACAAAGACAAGGCTAAGGGAGACCACATATCTAGGGGTGGGATGATATCTGAGCCCTTCTTACTGTTGGCCTCCTTGATATGTTTGCCGTTAGGTTATGTCTCCCTCCTCCCTCTCTTGGCGTTGCACCTAATCTATTTCCTTAGGTATCTGGAAGTTAAACCATCTTCTTTAGCCTACTTCCTCTTATTTTCTTACGTGAGAAGCTTGGCCTGGTTAATTGCCCTGCCCCTTGGAGTGATTAAGTTAATCAGTTTGAAGGTGCGGGGAGATTAAGCGCCAAGATATTTAAATATGAAAATGACCGGAATCAACTTTCCATTCAATTCCCTCTGCACGTAATAAACCAACCCAAACCCTAAAGAAGTTAGATTGTCGTATTTCTCTTGATCCAGAGGGTACACATAACTGGGTTGTGTGTATTCCCACACATCTACTTCGATGAACACGTTTCCTTGCCTTGGAATCTCTGAAAGATTCTCTGGCAACCCTTTCACCTTTGACTCGTTTAGGCCTGTAAAAGCCAGCATGGAACGGGTGGAGCCAGCATACAAGACCGCATCCTCTCCCATGTTCAGCCTCAACCATTCCCCAGCTTCTGGAAATCCAGAGTAAGTTTGGCTCTTCGAGTTCATCAATGACAGAAAGTTGTTCGAAAGGGAAAGGAAAGAAGGAATGGAGAATAGTAAGAAAATGAGAAAGGGGTTTATCCCAAAATCCAGCTTTGATGCCCCATAAGCACAGAGGATGAACATGAAAGGGAGCGAAGGGAGTATGTACCTGGGCACTTTTTCTCCAATTAGAAAAGAGAAGAACAGAAAGTAAACCAAGAAGAAGGAAAGTAAGAGAAGGTTGTGGAACTTCTTAAAATTCAACGCGGAGAAGAGAAACCCCAAGCAGAAGAGGGGTGTGAGGTACATGGAAATATAAAGCGAAAGGTTACGAAAGTAGTAAAGGGTATCTCCTGTCATGATGTATCCTTTCATGTATTCCCCTGGTGTGTGAGGGAGGGGTGCTGAGAAGAAATGGTAGTTCATGAGCACTACAAAAGCGAAAGTGAGGAGAGGTATCAAGAGCCACTTGTAGAACTTCCTGTTGCAAAGCGCGTAGAAGAACACGAACAGGATGGTGAAGAGGCCAGCGATTTTCGTCAGAAGAGCAGCACTTGCAACGACCCCGGCGCATATACCGTAGATCTCCTTTTTCTTTTCGTGATGCATGTACAGGAAGTACGCTGTCCCCACGACCTCTGCGACAAGTGGCGTATCGAGTAAAATCCTCGTGCTTATGAACCAATAAACAGGAGATACCAAAAGCAGCAAAGACGTGAGAAACGCGTACTTTTCGTTCAGAATTTCCTTACAGAATAAGTAAGTGAACAGCACTCCAGACACCGAAAAGAGGGAGATCACAAACCTCGCCCAGAGATAGTTAGGAAAGATGGCAATGAGTGAGGTTGGCAGATAAGCGCTCCACTCTACCACATATTTGAACCTCTGAATAAGGTCTTGACTCACCCAAAGGTAAATGGACTCATCTGGCCAGAAACTGTCCACATTGAAATAGATGGCCCTGGTAAGGAAGGATATTAGAAAGATGAGAAAAAAAGGTCCGTTTCTTCTCACAACCTTCGTCAAATCCAGCACGGAAAGATATGTAAGTCAGTCGTTTTAAAAGTTTGTCTAATAAAGAAAAAGTTTAAACTGTTTAATCAACTCTTTCAATGACATGAAAAGTGAGGTAAGGAGGTTGAAGGAGCTGTTCAAAAGGAAGGAATGGGTAGAATATTGGCTTGGGAAACCCAAGTCATTTGGTAAAGTTTGGGAAAAATTATTTAATGAGATGATATGGAAAGAAGCTGAAAGGTTATACCCGCTAGGCCTGAAGGATAAGAAAATTTTAATAGTTGGCTGTGGTCCTGGTGCTGAAGCGGAGTGGCTTATCAAAAGGGGTGCTATAGTCACTTGTAGCGATATAAATGAAGACTTCCTAAGACTTGCTAAGAAGAGGCTTGGAGATAAATGTGAGGGCTATTTCATTGAAGATGCAGAAAAATTGTCTTTCCGAAAGGATTCCTTCGACATAGTATATATGTGCGGTGTGCTGCACCATGTCCCTAATTACAAAAAGGCGATAAGTGAAGCAAAAAAGGTAGCAAAGGAAGGAGTCATCATCATAAATGAGCCACGAGAAGTGCCCTTGTTAAAGTATTTAATGAGAGCTCTGGACTGGAACACAGAATACGAGAAGCTTGAGACTCATAGATTCAACGACGACGAGATCGAAAACCTACTTAAGAAGGGGGGGTGGAAGGTCAACAAAAGCATTAAGTGGTGTTACTTCCCAAAAATGCTTGAGCATTGGAAGGATTCAAAATTCGTCGCGGAAGTGTGGTTAAGACTGATGAGAAGTTTGTCCTTTTTCTTGGGATATTTTGGGCATCAAGTGAATTTCGCTGCTTACAGAACTTAGTTCACTCTAAAGAAGCGAGCACATCTAAAATCCTCTTTCTAGCTTTTCCATCTCCATACGGGTTCTTGAACTTCGGAATTTTCATATCCACCACCTTATGAAGTACCTTCTTAGCGTATTCTACATCCAAGCCCGTAAGAAAGTTTATTCCGGTGTAAAGGCCTGCTACCCTCTCGGTCTTTTTCCTCAATAAGATACAAGGTTTTTTCAGGGCCAAACTTTCTTCTTGAATGCTCCCCCCGTCTGTTATTAAGAACTTAGCGTTCTTAAGCCACAAGGAAAATTCCACGTAAGACTTGAGTCCGGTTATCCTCACGTGTTTCATCTTCTTCACCTTTCTCATGAGCCTAAATTTTTCCAGCTGCTTCCTTGTATTGTCGTGCATTGGCCAATACGTGGTTATTGGAGAGTACTTCAAGATCTCAACTATCTTTGTTAATCGCTTCTTGTCCTTTATGTTCTCATGTCTGTGAATGGTCATGAGAGCATATTCTCCCTTCGGACTTTTGTATCCTCTTCCCGCGGCCATCTTAACCGAGAGGAGGATTGAATCGACGATTGTATTTCCGACTTGGTAGACGTGCTTTCTTCCCCTCAGGTTTCTCGCAGCTATCTCACTTGGAGCAAACAAGATGTCACTAAAGAGCGTCACTATCCTCCTGGAAATCTCTTCTGGAAATGGTTCAAAGAGAGATCCGCTCCTCAATCCAGCCTCTAAGTGTACGTTCATCCACGACTTGAAAGGATTCAAGAATTTGGATGAAGCGATGGCCGCGCTCGCTGTACTCATCGTATCTCCATGATAAATGACGAATTTTAGACCTTCTATCTTTCTCAGGGAAAGTTTTATCCTCGGGATGATGGTGAGGTTCCAAGCGATGGCCTTTCCCGCCTTGGTCCAGAACTTCGTGGTCTTCTCCGGAGGTTTACTCAAGACCACATCGGGTTTCTTGACACCGAACTCCTCGCACAATTTTCCTAAACTGTGCTGTCCGGTATGAATGAACACGTAAGGTTTTTTTCTCTTCTCCAACTCGAGCATGAGGGGAAAAGTTTTTATGAGCTCTGCCCTCGTCCCAAGAATGATGGCTATCATTAGGTTAATAAAAAAATGT
>JAGHCF010000038.1:0-2780 GCA_021160605.1 Nanobdellota archaeon
AAGGAATACAAGGCGTACTTCGCTTTAATTGCCATCCTTCTCCTCCTCAACATCCTGTTCTTCATATCCGTCTTGAGGGAAACTACTTGTGACCCCAACATCGTGGGGAGCAAGTGCATAGCTGAGTGCGCCTCCACTTCTTGGTCCATCTCGGATCACTTGTTCTATTGTTCTTGCGAGTGCGAAGAAAGCGAGTTCAGCTACCTCGCCTGACTTTCACAATGTGGGAAGTAAGGCAAGATCTTCCTGAGGCCCTCAAAAATCGCATTCCAAGTGCTCACTGCCACCTTTTCTCCACTCTCCTCATACTCTGGGACGTCGAAGAGGACCCCATCCACATCAAAGAAAATCATACCTATCCCCTTCTGACCTCTGCTCATCTTTTGTTCTTGAGACAAGTGAGTTAAAAAGGTTTTCTTCCGCCTAAAACCTTAAATAGGTAGGAGGGTTATCCATTGTCATGAAGGTCACGGTGAACAAGGAAACTTGTATTGGATGCGGCTCTTGCGTGGCCATATGCCCAGCGATCTTTGAACTCAAAGAGGGAAAAAGCGTCGTGAAGAAGCAACCATCCAGTGAGAAGGAGGAAGGTTGCGTCAAGGACGCTGTAGAAGCCTGCCCAGTGGACGCCATTAAGATCTCTTGATTCTTCCTTTTATTATTTCATAAACGACCTTCGGATTAGCTCTCACTTTCCTCAACACCAACCCGACCAACTTTTCTATTCTCCCCTGAGAGACCAATTCTTGGTTCTCCCTCAGGACCTCTTCTATCACCTCTCCTAAGTCTTGGGAAAGCTCTTCTAAGAACTTCTCTTCCTTTCCCTTCGAGATCGCGTAGATGAATTCTGGCACTAAGTTCTTGGTTATCTTTCCCTCTTCTATCGCTTTGAGAGCCCTCTCCAACCACTCGTCCTTTAACTCCAACTCGAACTTCTTGAGAAGATGTTCTAAGGAAAGGAGTAGGTCCGCTACGATGGTAGGTCTCACCTCATACTTCTCGACCAACTTCTCGAATCGCTTGAATTTCCCGGATAGAATGAGTTTCTCCCCGACCTCCCTGTGTATCCCCCACTCCTCATATCTCTTCAGGATCTTTCCTGGGTGTTCAGGAAGGTTTCTCTTCACTTCTTCTAAGAACTCCTTAGAAATGACCACGGGCTCCAGGTCGGTTTCGGGATACATCCTCGCCTCCCCTGGCATGGGTCTCAGATAACTGGTCGTGCCATCCGGGTTCGCTTTCCTCACGTCCCTCGGGACCCCCTTTATGTATTGGTTTGCTCTCTTCACGATTTCCTTCAGGACTTTCCTCGCTCCCCTCTCATCAGCAGCAATGAGGACAAATCCATCCTTATCCTCGCAGTTCAGCTCCTCCCTTATCCTCTTCACCTCTTCCTTTCCTAACCCATAGTTCGGGAGCTCGTCACAGTGGACCACCCCCTGATATCCAAGGTCCTTAGCCATCGCGGAGAAGTCCTTCCCTATCCTGAACTCTCCTCCACCAATTAATCCCTTAAATCCCTCGAGCTTCACTCCAAAAGTCTCCCTTCCAAAGAGCTTGACGCTCACCTTCTTGACTTCTCCTCTCACGCGCTTGATGCCCCTCTTCCTCAATTCCCTTGAGATCTTCAAGATGTGCTCTTGTCTCTTCCCCTCCTTTTCCACCAAGAGGTGCAAGTGCCTCAAATCTTGAGCCCCCTTTATCTCCACCCTGTTTCCACCTGGAATGCTCACGTTCACGTCCTGTCTTATCGTCCCTATCCCCCTCTTGACCTTGCACACCCTCAGCACCATTCCTATGAGCTTCGCGGTCTCCTTCGCGTGTTCCGGATCTTTTATGTCGGGTTCCGTCCTTATCTCTAACAAGGGAATCCCTAACCTATCCACCCTGTAAACCACCTCTCTCTCGTCCTCACTTATCTTCCTGGCAGCATCTTCCTCCAGACACAGAGAACTTATCCTCACCTTCCCCTTGGACGTGTTTATGTATCCATTTCTCGCGATGAGGGCGGTCCTCTGGAATCCAGAAGGATTAGAACCATCTATCACTGTCTTCCTCATGACGTGGATTTCTTCCACGGGCTCCATGTTTAACAGCAAGGCCACTTGTAATCCTATCTTGAGGGCTTCCTTGTTCAAGGGATGGGGAGGTTCCTCATCCAACTCCACTAAGCAATTCGTGTCCTCATAGAACTCGTAAACGATGTCCTTTCCCTTCATCTGCTCGTATTGAGCTGCTATGTCAACGTCCCCCAACTCCCCAGCTATCGCCCTTAAGTTCCTCACGATCCTCCCATGGGGTTCATCGTTCCGTATCAAGGAAGGGCAAGAGCAGAACAACTTGTGAGTGTCCAGCTGTTGATGTATTTCCAGACCTACCTTCATATCAAGTAACCCCCTATCTCGCTCTTCTCGCTCATCTCGCCCGCGAAGTTCCTCAGCATCATCTCCTTTGGGTCCCAATCTTTGTGGGCCAGGACCCAACCTAACTTAACATAAGCCACTTCAGAGAGCATATCCTCCAGGTGAACCGCCCCTGCCTTGGAGAGAAGTCTCAAGTTCCTGTAAACCAAGGGATTCGTCCTCCCATAGATGGTTTGAGAGGTCACCCCCACGAATATCCCCTCTTTCGCCAATTTTCTCACCTTCGGGATCCAAGAATCCTCCCTCCTCAAGGTCTGGGTGGGGACATGCCCAAACCCCGTTCCCTCTATGATGATCCCCTTGAACCCCTTGTCCGCGTAGTAATCCAAAATTCCTGGGTCAGAACCAGGATAGACC
>JAGHCF010000017.1:0-6585 GCA_021160605.1 Nanobdellota archaeon
GTTCCAGTCATCGTAAAATTGGGGTCTCATATCCTCCAATTCCACGTCCGAGCCCACGGGAAACACGGCGAATATCTCCGCGAGTTCCGAGTCCTCCACCACTAATTCTTTCCGGCACGCTTCCTCATATATCCCCCACAGGGAAAGAGAGTACATGGCCACCGTGGTGTCCTGCAAGGAGAGGGAACCCCCTTCGGGGGTGGTGAGGTTCAAATCTTGGCGACTACTTGGCTTCAGGTTTTTTATCACTATTCTCTCCGGGCCTCCCCCGAACCAAATGTGCATCAAGCCGATCTCAGAGTTCCTCACCTTCAACTTCCCACTCAAGGACCTCCAGAAGACTATCCCGACCCGAGAGGAGTCTATCTCTACCTCCCCGTCGACCTGCACCCTCAATTCCGATGTGGTGTTCTTCATGATCAATTTAGAGTCCTCGTCCTCCGTGGCGATGACCGTTTCACCTAGCCTTATCCTGTTGAGCCCTATCCACACTTCGTTGATCCCTTGCTTCAACCCCTCGTACAACTTCGAGTTCTCCACGATCAGGGTGGCGTTGGGCCTGATCCTTATCCAATACTCGTTCTTGTACCTGCTGTTTATGGTGATCTCCGAGTTTCTTATGATCAAGGTCTTTCCCTCCTCGATCACGAGATTCCCGTTTATCACGAGCTCCTTCTCCTCCATTACTGTGTCCTCTCTTATGACTAAGTCCCCTCGGATCTCCTCAGCACTCGCGATGCCAAAGGACAGAAGAACGACGATCGAAAACAGGGACAACCTCCCACTCATCTCACGACCTCTTCTTTCGCCTTTTGTGCTCTTTTTTTGAACTCTTTGGGATGAATTTCTTGATGAGTACCAAGGAAAAGGGAAGGAGGCTCCAAGCGAAGATCTCCTTGATCTGGGCAACCCTCAAAATGCTCGCGCCTTGGAGCGCCAGTTCTTTTGCCCTTTTGAAGTCCAGTAACCTATAAGCTTCTCTCGCCTCTTCGAGGAACACTTCCACCTTCTTCAACTCTTGTTTGAAGAGTATGAGCAAACAAGAATTCAACAGGTCCTCAGCATTCCTTATCGCTCTTTCCGCCTCGTCCCTGTCCCCAGAGAACACGTAGGAGATGCAAGGGCCACAATCTTCCTTACAGGTCATGCAATCCTCCCCGAGATCACAACTTTCATCCCCGCAAGTAGGGCGCCTTGAAACCACTACCTTCTCCTCCTTTCCCTCTTCTTCCTTAATGACCACCGTGAGGTTCTCCACGTTGCTTTCCACACCATCCGAAACAGCCTGAATCAAGATGTAATGTTCCCCTGGATATTCTCCTGGCTTGAACTTCACGCTCAGGATGGCGAGGGAAGAGGAGTAAGGAGGGAGGGAAAGATTCTTGGGCAAGCAATGGAATTCACTCGCTCCTTCTAACAAGATGGTTACGTTTTCTATGGTATAATTTGCGCTGTTCGTTAAGTTAATGGAAAAATCCGCCACCCAGTTTTCCACTTCTTGAGCTTTTGGGGTGACGCTTATTACCAGAGGAGACTGAAAGAACATGAGACCTCCCCCTCCTCCTTCCTCTAGGCAAGCCCCGCAATCTTCTTGGCAAGCACATAACTCTTCGGGATCGCAGAAGCCGTCCCCGCAGTAGGGACAAGAAGGGGCACATAAATTATGACAGCATATCTCGGAGAAGCATTCGTGATCGTCCAAACACTCTTCTCCGTAGTACTTCCCACAATCCTCCTCGCAGTGAGGGGGCTCGTTCACATCGCATATACCATCCCCACAGATCTCCTCGTGCACGTCGAACTCTGCGGTGGAATTCGTGGATGGACCTGTGAATTCCGCAATGCCCTCTATCCTCCAATACCCGTATTTGGGGTTGGGAGGTATCTCAAACGAGACGGAACAAAAACCATCGTAATCCGTGGTGCAAGATAAAGTGGCTTCGGTCTCGTTGTTGGGATTCAAGATCTTGAGGGTCACGTTCGCACCGTAGACCGGGGCACCAGGGGCATAGGAGACGTAAGAAGTTATCACGACCGTCTCATTTGCCACGTAACCTTCCTTGTCTGAGATTATGGAGAGGCCGGAGATGGCAGGAGTGGCCAGGGAAACACTTAAGGGGACGAGAAGGAACACGAGCCACCTCATATTTCACCCTTGTAATCAATACCTTTAAATGTTCCGGAGGGAAATACTCCTTGATGAGGTCTCAGATCTCTTTGGAGTACATAGTGCTCGTCTCGGCCATTTTGTTCGTCCTCGTTCCTTTGTGGTCATATTTTCTCTCCTACTACAACTCGGCCAAGGAGGAGATCTCTTTGAGTTATGCGAGAGACTTAGTAGACAGCGTCAGGGATATGGCCGATTTTGTCCACACTCAAGGGAGCCCAGCTAAGGTCCTCTTGAAGATTCACGTCCCAGACAACGTGCTTTCCATAAACCTCACAGAGAACAGGATATCCGTCCTCCTCTCCTTGAGCTCTGGAACCACTGAGGTCTACGCGGAATCCCGCGCCAACTTGACGGGTTACATACCAACTTCCCCTGGCGATTATCTCCTCTCTTTGGAAGCGATGGAGGGTTACGTGAATGTCACTCTCGCATAAATCCCAAGTGAGCATGGAACTCATGCTCCTCTTGTTTTTTCTCTCGGCCCTTTCTTTCTCCTTCATGCTTTACATATACTACTACGAGGCTTCCCTGAGGTCCATGAGCCTGGACATGGGGGCAAATAACCTGTTGGAGTTGGTAGTCGATGGGTTGGATTCCGTCCTCTTAGAGGGAAATGGGTTCTCCACGCGCTTAGATCTTCCCGAAAACTTGTTGGGGAACGACTATGAGCTGAGGATCATCGGAGATCTTGTCTGGCTTAACCTCTCTGGGAGGACCTACTCTAAGAGGATCCTAGCGAAGCAGATCTCCGGAACGCTGAGAAAGGGAGAAAACTGGTTGGTGAACGAGAATGGGACGATCGTCATCAAGTAAATCCCAATTGTTCTCCTCAGAGGCGGTAGTGGTAGTGGTCTTCTTCTTAAGCTTGCTTTCCGTGTTCAACTTATACGTGAGCAATAGGCTTGAGGAGTTCTCTCTGTACGACGAGTATTCCAGATTGCGAGAGAGGGCCATCCGCGTTACGGATCTCCTCTTGAGGACAGCAGGAGTTCCGGAGGACTGGAATGGGAGTAACTACCTCCAATTGGGTTTGGCCGAGGAGGAATACATCATCTCTTCCCAGAAGTTGGGACAACTCTTGAACCTCTCAGAAGAAGAAGTAGCAGGGAACTTGGGATTAGACGGTTACCGCCTCTTCCTCAACATCTCGAGCGCTTTGAACTACACTTCTTGGGTGGAGTACATCCTCGGAGAATACCCCTCCTCTTCCCAGGTGGCCATCCCAGTGAGGAGGCTCGCCCTCTTGGACGTGGATGGGAAGAACATTCCGGTTAAGGTTTTGTTGGTGGTGTGGAGATGAAGGGGGTCGCTATATCCTTTGACGTGCTCTTTTCCTGTGTGTTCCTCCTAATGTTCCTCTCCATCTACGCCTCTTCCTTCTACGTTCCTCCCCGCTTTGAGGGGGAATACTATCATTCCTACAAGGTGGCGAGCGATGCCTTGATGATTCTGAAGAAGACGAGGATCTACGACGTCCAGGAAGACCCCACCATCCAGTTCTACATCGACAACGGTGACATAACGTCCGAGGACATGAACAGGACCTTAGTTGATTTAATTGGCACTTTTTGGTCGGAGAACAGGACAGAAGATGCCGAGAACGTGACGAGGTCTATCTTAGAACAGCTCATGCCAAGTGGCGTGAGCTATGGAGTGTACATGGGTGAAGACACCATACACGAGAGGAACTTAAGCTTCCCGAGCAGGTTGGCCAAGAGCAGCCTCATGGTCTCCGGCTACATGGTGGGGAAGCCGACGAGGGGTTTCATGGCAAGGGCTTGGCTTCAAAGGGTTAGGGGAAACGAGACCTTTCTCCTCCCTATATCCCCTGCAGGAAGCGGATTCGGAGCGTTTTACTTTCAAGGGGGAGACTTCACCTTGGAAAAGACCTTCGAGATACCATCCGATGCCGAGAACATCTCTTCTCAACTTGACCTCTCGGTTCACGAGGAGAGGGGTTACATACACATATATATGAACGACATCCTGCAGGCGAGCATATACTCGACTAGCACCTATTACGGCACCGTAAGCATAAACGATGTGAGGCCAGGCATGAACGTGCTGAAGATCGTGCTGGAAAGACCCCTGTTTTACCACTCTCACACTCACCCGGGGATGGTCCTGAAAGTGACGTATTCCCATGAAAAGAACCTGTCTTACGCCGAGGAGAGGGAGGTATTTGAAAGGCAAGAATTGCCTCACGTGATTGGTTCCCCGGCTGCTTGGATGATTTACCCCTTTGACATCCCAAAAGAGAGTCAGGTGAATTCTGTCAAGTTACATTTCGAAGGAGCAGGAGTAAACAGATGGATGGAGATATGGGTGAATGACCACCTCGTGTACTCCTCAAGTTCCCCTCCGAGCAACCCCATCCTCGACTTTGACATAAAGGACTACCTCCACCTATCTGGGAACTCCTCCACAGGGGAAACCAACATTTTGGCCATCTATTTGGATATGGAGAGCACTAGGGACAGGTATGTGACGGGTGCTAGGGGAACTGCCGAGATCCTCAATTCAAGTTATGTGGAACTCAATTACACCAAGCCCGAACCTGTGAAGTACTACGGGAGGATAACCGCCACGAGGCTCATACCCTTTGATCAACTGGACGGTCAGGATGCAGCCCTCATAAAGAAGATGTACTTCGATTGGACCGATTTTCTCATCCTCTCATCATACCTTCACATAGTCCAAAAATATAGCTGGAAGGTGGCCGCAGCTGCTTGGCATGATCCGGAGGAGGAACCAAATTGGAACGGGACGGATTGGGACAAGTATCAAATATTTAAGTCACCGACCGGGAGATCGGTCCCCAGCTCCATGTACATTCCTGTGGAGAGGTTCTCCACCGACACGAGGAACTACGTCAAGGCGAGGGACTTCGATGGAAGTTCCTCTAACTTCATCCTCCCAGACTCCTTCGTGAGTGTGAACTTTTTGGTCCCAGCCCAAGTCGGCTACGGAGATGTGTTCCCAAATCGGACCGCAGCAGAGCAAGATGCAATTCAGAGGTTGAATGAAACCGTTCGGGGATACGTAGAAGGGGGAGAGATAGAGACGCAGACCACCGAGATCGTGAACGTCCCGACCATGTGGGGCTTGACCGAGATGGAGGTGAGGGTGTGGTGAGGAAAGGGATCTTGTTCTCCAGCATGGCTCTCTTAGCCATAATTCCAATCATCTTGATTCTCCATCATTATCCCATCCTCGTTAGGGAGAAGAGGAGCTTAGAAGTAGAGGAGATGATCTTCGACCAGCTCAACTTTTTCGAGAAGAACGTGGAGGAAGACTTGGATAGGATTCTCTTCATCTCGGCCAGGAGGGCCTTGATAGCGGTGACCAATAATATAATCATAAATGGGACCCCAATAGACGACGCACCATCTATCATTAAGGAACTCGTGAGGAATGGGGCTTTTCAAGGGGAAACGGAGCCACTCATGGAGGAGAACAACATAGAATATTGGTATGAGGAAATCAGGGAAATGGGAGAGCTCATTGGATTCAACCTGACTCTCTATGACATGGGCCTGGAAGTGAACCTCTCCAACAATTCTATGGTCAACTTTGAGATCTTCACCCGCATAAACGCGACCGATCTGCTGAACGTCCATGCGATATCTAGGGACTCCTCCCATGAGTTGAACGTCTCCATAGAGGGCTTGGAAGATCCCACCTACCCATTAAACACCTATGGATTGGTGAAGAGGATAATCTACATCTGTGACTTTGACCCAAGGGCGAGGAGGGAAGCGAACGGGACTCTCTCCTCTGGGAGTGTAAAAGGCATAACTGTGGTCGCCAACGCCTCGGAGGCAGATCTAATCCCAGATAAATCTTCTAAGATCCTGGTGACCCATAACGCGAGTGAGGTCTCTAGTGTGAACCAATTCTTAGGCGTGGTGGCGGAAACCAACGATACTTTTGGAATCACCATTCCCTACTTAGTGGGTGCTGTGGGAGCCATGACCTCGGTCACGCCAGGGGAAGAGAGGTATTTGGACTCTGCCACCAAATCCCTTTGGGACCTGACGGGCATAGAAAGGATGTTGACCGAGAAGTGTTATTTCCCATCCAGGGATGGGCCGGATTTCTTCCAGAGACTGGAGGGGAATCTGTTTTCTTCTCCTTACGGGATAGAGAGCTTCGTGGATTTGGTAGAGCTGTCTTCCAACGACGTGACCTTGAAGCCCTATCAAAGCGTGGTCGATTACGAGTACTTCTCGGAAGAGGTCATTTATGGGCACAAAGTGAGGGGGGTGGATGAGAGCTGGTTCAGGTTAAGCATCGAGAGCGCGAGGAGATACGGCGTGGAGGAATTGTTGGAGTAAAAAATAATTTAAAGATGGGTAGATGATGAATGAGCATGGGGATTACCACCCGGGTGGACGAGCTCTACGAGCTTGTTA
>JAGHCF010000066.1:0-3337 GCA_021160605.1 Nanobdellota archaeon
GCCGGAGGCTGGCTTTTCATCGACGGAGCTTGGCTCCTTCTCGAGCCCTCGCCATCTTTTGCTATGGCAGTTATACGTGCTCTAAGGCACCTCAATAAAGAGCCGAAATCAGCTATTTATAAAGATTTTTGTTTTTAAGGCGCCTGCGCCAGGACATCATCTTGCATCCTTCATGTGTCTCTCCCTCGTGAGCAAACGCACTTGGTAGGAGTGTAAGGACCCAAGTTATCCAGCCTTCTTCGTCACTCACCTATACGACATAGCCTTTTAACCCTTCGTATTTCGAGGGCCAGGGCTGGGATTCGAACCCAGGTCAGAGGCTCCACAGGCCTCCAGTCTACCAGGCTGACCTACCCTGGCCACTCTTGAAAAGAGGATGCGAACCCTTTTAAAAGTTAATCAAGAGGCTGTCTTAGGGTTTAGACCTTCTCGACTTTACCACTATGAGGCCGAGAAAGATCAGGAGGAGACCGAACCACTGAATCGGGCTCAGCCACTCCTTGAATAGGAGGACACCGAATCCCACGGAGAAAGCGTTAGTGAAGGCGGAGGTCATAGGGACCAGATAGGAGACGTCTTTTTTCGCTAGGAGGTGTTGATAAAGGAGGAAGGCGGAGCCGTAAATCAAGCCCAGTAGGGGAAGTAGTAAGAGTTTACCTGCCAAGTCAGAGACCACGAACCATTTCGACACCACTAAGCCCCAAGCGAACAGGAAGCCGCAGGAGAGCTCAAGCCACAATGCACAACACCCCCACTATCATCAAGAGGATCCCGATGAATTCCTTTGTGGTCAGTTTTTCCCCCAAGACGAGTCTTCCGAGCATTAAGGTGAGGACGAGGTTTAAGGTGGAACCTGGTTGGAGGACAGATATGTTCATGAAATTGAGGGCCAAGATCATGACAGGAAAACTCAAAGAAGCTAGAATGCAGCCAGTCAACCACACCTTGTTCCTCACGAGTTTCTTGAAATCGAGCTCCTTGTTGCCCATCTTCTGCAGAACGTTCCCCACGGAGAGGAGCAGGGAAATCGTCAAGATGAAGGCCAATTCCAATATCATATGCGGGGGGTGGGATTTGAACCCACGCAGCCACTAAGGCACAGGAGCCTCAGTCCTGCCCCTTTGACCGTGAGAACCGCCAGCGGGTTCTCACCCTCTCCCGCAGCCGTTCCCACTTTGACCTGGCTCGGGCACCCCCGCTTAAGCTTAATGCCTACACCTCATTTTAAAAACTTTTAGAACTAAGCAGACCTCTTCCTCTGGAGCCTCCTTTGTCTCTTCCTCTCCCTCATTCTCTTCTTCTTAGTCCTCCACCTAAACTTAGTGATCTTCTTCTTCCACTTCCTTGAGCTTCGCTTCATTTGAGAGAGAATCTCTCGCTCCTTTTAAAGGTTTACGCACTTAATACATCCCCATGTACTTCTCCAACTCCCAGGAGGTCACTTGAAACTTGAATTCATTCCATTCCCTTCTTTTGATCTCCACATATCTCCTGTGGAGGCCGCCGAGGGCCTTTTGAATCACCTCATCCTTCTCCAATTCCATCAACGCCTCGTGAAGAGAGGAGGGGAGGGTGTCTATGTGTTTGTACTTCCTGTCCTCCTCGTTCAACGCATATATGTTTTCCTCAACCGGTTCGGGCGGTTCTAATTTCTTCTTGATGCCGTCCAACCCGGCCGCGAGCATGACGGTGAAGGCGAGGTAGGGGTTACAGGAAGGGTCAGGGCACCTGAGTTCTATCCTCGCGGACTTCTCATCGAACCACTTTGGCACCCTTATGAGAGCGGATCTGTTCATCCTGGCCCAAGTTATGTAGACGGGAGCCTCAAACCCCGATATGAGCCTCTTATAAGAGTTCACGGTTGGGGAGATGACCGCGCACATGGCTTTTATGTGCTCCATTTGGCCCGCTATGAAGTGATAAGCCAGCCTTGAGAGGTTGTATCCATCCCTTTCATCGTAGAAGAGGTTCTCCTCGCCATCGAACAAGCTCTGGTGAACGTGCATGCCAGAACCTGGAGCGCCGAAGATGGGCTTTGGCATGAAAGTGGCCTTCAACCCGTGCATCTGGGCCACGGCCTTCACCACATATTTTGAGGTCATCACGCTGTCCGCGATCTTCAGCGCGGAGCCGTACTTGATGTCTATCTCATACTGTCCCTTTCCCACTTCGTGGTGAGACGCCTCTGCATCTATCCCCATTCCCTCCAAGTATGAGATAGCCTCCCTTAACACCTTCCTCCCCTCCTCGGATGGTGCCTCGAAGTAGCTACTCTCGTCTACTGGCTCGCCTTGCCTGAAGAGATAAAACTCCAATTCTGGCCCTACCTTGAAGTCGTATCGCGTTTCCGAAAGGGTCTTTTTCAGGATGGACCTAGGATCACCTTCGAAGGGTTTCCCGCTCGACCCACAAACGTCACAGATGAACCTAGCAGTATCCTCTAACCAAGGGATCCTGGCGTATGTTTTTGGGTCCAGTCTCAGGAACATATCGCTTTCCTGGATCCTAGCAAACCCTTCTATAGATGAGCCATCGAACCACACACCTTTCTTCAAGGCATTCTCCAACTCCTTCACGGGGATGATGATCTCCTTAATGACTCCCAGGATGTCAGAGAATTGCAAGTTCACGAATCTTATACCATCCTCCTTTATCCTCTCGAGGACCTGCACGTATCAAGAGAGGAGAGGTGATTTATAACCTTTTCTGCAAGAAACATAAAAAGTCCTGAATAACAAAAAAACAGTATGAAGTGCATGTTCTGTGAGAGAACGAGCGAGGGTTTGATTCATGAAACAAGTTACTGGGGAGTTGTCCTCGCGTTCGAGCAGAGTTATCTGGGCAGATGCTTGGTGGTGCTGAAGAGGCATTGTGGTGATTTAGCAGAACTCAGGCCAGAGGAGTGGTCGGACTTCGCGGAGCTCTCAAGAAACTCGAGTCAGCCCTCAGAAAAGCTTTTGGCGCCACCATGTTTTTAGAGACCCGGATTTTGGACATCATTACGACAGGATGAGGGTTCAGAGAGTTTCAGAGGATGTCAAGAGAAGGATCATTGAGGAAATCAAGCAAAACTTGGATTAACCCAGCATCCTGCGCGCCCTGGCATAGGTCGCCTGTAGTCTCCTCCTCTCCATCACGGGCAAGATCTCTTTCTCACCCACGAATACGAGGAGCCCCTTCTTTAAGGAGAGGGAGGAATAGGGCACGGGCTCTGTCCTGATCGGTACCCTCATTCCAAAATGACTTGAGTAGGGCTCCTCAATCACTATAGGTCCCTCTTTTACCTCACTAACCTTATTCCTATCGAACTCCACGTACCTCTTGGTGGGGATCACTA
>JAGHCF010000025.1:0-3084 GCA_021160605.1 Nanobdellota archaeon
CATAATTACGGTACACCACATCCCCTCCGTACTTCCTCGGCCTCTCAACCTTCACTTCCTTGTAAACCCTGAACACTATCTCCTTCGCATAATCCAACACGGGATTATTCTTGACATCTTTAGCTGGACAATACGCCTTCCTCATCTTGGCGAAGATCTCCTCCCTGGAATCGTGGACGAATATGGCGCTCTTGGGCTTGCTCTTGCTCATCTTGGAACTTATCGCTAGGTCTATCTCCTTGTTCTCGTCATATCCCCCCATCTTCTTGGGGCCCTCCAGGCCCATCAAGAGATGATGGTGGACTGCCACGGGTTTCCAGAGGCCCAATTTAGGTCCCACCTCTCTAGCGAGCATGTCGATCTTCCTCTGGTCCATTCCTAACTGACATATATCAACCCCCAACATGAAGATGTCGGCGCATTGCATCATGGGGTAGAAGAATTGGGCTACTTCGTTCATCTCTCCCTCTTTCCTTCCCATTATGGTTAGCGCCCTCAGGGTCCTCCTCACGGTCGTGTGCTTGGCCACCCTTATGACCATCTTCCAATACTCCCTCTCCATTACTAGATCGGACGCCCAGACGTACCTCACCCCCCTCTTAAAGGGTACCCCCGCCGCCTTCCACACCTCGAGGAAGTACTTCCCCACTTTCTGTATCTTTTCCAGATCTCCTCCGTACTTCCTGTTTATCCACGCGAACCAGTCCGCTAGGTATATCTTAAAGCCTATCCCCGCTCTTAGGAGCTCTTTTATCAACAAAGGTCTATAAACCCCAAAAGGGAGGTGAGCCAACCCTGAAGGCTCGAAACCATCGTAGGCAATGGGGTGTTTCTTCTCTTCCAAGAGCCTCCTCAGATCTTCCTCGGTGATTATCTCCTCTGCGATCCCCTTCACGACCCTGATCCTTTCCTCCACGTCCATGTTCCTCATGAGCTTCCTCCCCTTAATTAATTTTATGGGGTCACCCTCTCAACGTCCCTCGGGAAGAGACAAGCTTCTCTTATGTTCTGAAGGCCCAATAACTGCATGACCAACCTCTCTATCCCCAAAGCGAACCCACCATGAGGTGGGGCGCCGTACTTGAAGAACTTGGTGAACCACTCCACCCCTTTCGGATCAAGCCCTTTGTCCTTCACGTTCCTCATCAGCTCTTCATACCTGTGTTCCCTCTGTCCCCCGGAACTCAGCTCCAATCCCTTGTACAAGAGGTCCACGCTCCTGGCGTATGTCTCATCGTCCTTCATGACGTAGAAGGGTTTCACGGCAAAAGGGAACTTGTTCACGAAGAAGAAATCGCTCCCGTATTTCTCCTTGACGTGCTTCCAGAGGAGGACCTCGCTCTCCCTGTCGTAGTCTTCACCGAACTCGAACTTCTTCCCGAGCTTCTCCAGGATGTTATAAACCTCCGGGAATTCTAAGATAGGGAACTTGCCAGGCTTCTTCGCTTTCACTCCGAGGAGCTTCAAGTCTTCTTTCATTTCTTTCCCTAGCTTTGAGATGGCATATCTCACCAGTTCTTCTTCCACCTTCATGACGTCATACTCGTTTTCTATGTAAGCCATTTCCACCGCGCAAGAGTGGTATTCGGTGACGTGCCTTGTGGTGTGGCTTGGTTCTGCCCTCCAGTTGGGCCCCAAATCATATATTTTCTCGAAACCTCCCAAGATGGTCAACTGCCTGTGAAGTTGGGGATCTTGTCTCAGGAAGGCTTGCTTGTCGAAGTATAACAAAGGGAAGACCTCTGCTCCTCCCTCAGAGGGAGTTCCCATGATGCAGGGGGTGAAGACTTCTAGGAATCCGTGGTCGTCCAAGAACTCCCTCATGTGCCTAACTAAGGAGGCCTCTATCCTGAAGATGGCTTGGTTTCTAAGGGTTCTCAGGTCTATGCTCCTCCAATCCAATCTAGCATCCAACCCCGACTCTATCTTCCCGGAGATGTCCAAAGGGACGGGTTGTTCGGCCTTGCTCAACAGGACAATCTCGCTTGGTATCAACTCCCACCCATTCCTCGCCTTCTCCGATTTCCTTTTTCTTCCTTCTGCTATGATCACGCTCTCCTTGGTGAGCTCGTCGAACTTATTAAAGACTTCTTTGCTCACCTCTTCCTTCTTAAGGGTTATCTGGTAAAACCCCTCAGAATTCCTTAAGATGATGAACCTGAGCTTCCCAAAATCCCTTAACTCCGACACGAAGCCGGCGAGCCTCATAGGAAGCAAGAAGCCCTCCTGTTTTTTATGCTTTCCGACTCAACCGAAATAGGTTTCTATCTCCCGAGTGCTCTCCTCTTCCATCCACTTCCTCGCCTGCTCCTTCAGGAAATCCTTAGCGAACTTCTTCACTTCCTTCTTGTAGAAGGAATAAGCCTTAAGGAAGGCCTTTGCTCTCTCCTTCTCCCCCTCGTACAAGGAAGCGACGAGGAGGTGGAGGTGATGCATGAGCCTCTGCATGAACTTGAGGAACTCCTCCTTCTCCTCATCCGAATAGAACTTCGCTTCTATCATTTGATCGAGCCTGTTGGGTTGTATCACGCTCGCCATGTGGGAGGCGAGGCCATTAAACCTGTCTAAGAGGTGGGAGATGAAATCTCCCAAGAAGTTGACGGGCTCCCTTATGAGTATGCCAAACTCCTCTTCGATCTCCTCCAAAGGAGGCAACTTATACTTTCTCGCCAGTTTCCTATACTCTGTTAAGACCTTCTTCCTTTCCATGGAGGAGAGAAGAAGCCCTCATATTTAACTTTATCTCAAGGAAAAGCTAGCGATCTCGTTCCAATCCTCCTCGAACGTCCTGAAACTCTTCTCCAAGAGGTCCGTCAAGTTGGGATATCTCTTCCTATTGAGTTCTTTAAACTTGTCATAGAACTCCTTTACGTCCTTCTGTTCCCATTCCTCAGCTTCCCCACCGTTCCACGGGAACTCCTTCGACAGATAAGCGCTCTCATCCCTGATCATCTCTTGAAGCTCTTTCCTCGGGATCTTCCTCACGAACCTCCAGCCGATGTAATGGGAGAGGACGGGGTGAACAGCTATCTCCGGAGCGTGAAGGAGGAGGTAGGTGGACACGGGGGTCATCTCTATGGCTTC
>JAGHCF010000002.1:0-2508 GCA_021160605.1 Nanobdellota archaeon
AGAGGAATCCAGCGGACTTTGCCCTCTGGAGGAAGGCAAAGAGGGATGATATCCTGTATTGGGAGAGCCCTTGGGGAGAGGGATACCCAGGGTGGCACATAGAGTGTTCGGTCATGAGCATGAAGTATTTAGGAGAGACTTTGGACATACATGGAGGTGGAGCGGACCTCATATTCCCACACCACGAAAACGAAATCGTTCAATCCGAATCCCTGACAGGAAAAACGTTCTCCAGGTATTGGATGCACGTCGGATTAGTAACTATAAACGGGGAGAAAATGGCGAAGTCAAAGGGAAACTTCATTCTAGTGAAGGACCTCCTGAAGAAGTATGATGGGGAGGTCTTGAGGCTTTTCCTCCTCTCCACTCACTACAGGAGTCCTTTGGACTTCAACGAAGAGGGAGTCAAACAAGCGGAAAAGAACTTAAGGGGTCTCTACAACACCTTGTTCGCCCTTAAAAGCGCGGGAAGGAAAAAGGATAAGGATGAAGAAGACAAGAGATTCGAAAAAGAGATCAAAAAGGCGAGGGAGGGGATGATAGAAGCTTTGAAGGACGACTTCAACACGCCTAAGGCCCTATCTCAGATCTACGAGTTCGCGGGGAAGGTGAATGAGTTCTTGAGCAAGCCCAGAAATGAGGAGACCTTGGAAAAGATAAAGAGGTTTTTCGAGGACGTGAAGAGGATCTTCGGGATCCTCAACAAGGAGCCGAAACTCTCAGGGAAGGAAGAAGAACTGATAGAGCTATTGATGGAAGTGAGGAAAAGGTTGAGGAAAGAGAAGTTGTACGAGCTGAGCGATTGGATCAGGAAGAAGATGGGGGAGTTAGGGATTGAGCTTCAGGACATAGGCGAGGAGACGAGATACGTCATAAGGGAATTGCGTTGAAGCCCTCTTTCCTCAGCTCAAGGGCGAGTTCTCTCTTGAACCCATGAGTGACGTAGACCACTTCAGGATCCACCTTCCTAACTGTCCTTATCAGGCCTTCGAAGTCCGCGTGATCGGAGAGGGGAAAAGAGGCATCGTAACCTGAGATATCCTTGGCCCAGCCAGAAAAGAAGGCTCTCTTGGCCTCCACCTTCAGGTTGTTCTTCGGGGGAGCAATTAAGATGAACGGGGGCTTAAGGAAACCACTTTTCTTGGCCTCCCTATAGGTCATAAATCCATCCAACTCTATCCCGAACTTGGAATACACCTTATTCACCTTCAACAAGGAACCGTGGACATAGATGGGGTAGCTCATCCTCTCGAAAAAATATTCGAGGATCTGGGCCTTTCCCAAGGAATAACCCAACAACATCACGTTGTTTCCTTTTCTCAATTCGTCCTCCGCCCAATCCCTCGCCTCCTTCAATACTTTCATTGGGTCGGGGAAGACGTAATCAGGTCTCCCAAAGGTGGACTCCATCACCAAGATATCTGCCTTTCTCGGGACGAATCTTCTCATGAACAACCTGTCTCTGTCGCAAAAATCCCCAGTGTAGAGCAGTGTCTTTTCTCCCTCATAAAACAAGGCACTCGAACCCAGGATGTGACCTGCGTCCAAGAGCTTTATATTCGGTATGTCTTCCTCCCTCACCCTCCCTTCCTTTCCATACCTTTCCCTTATGAGCTCCGCGGTTTCGGGGGTACATATCACTCTTTCCCCGACCACGTGGTCGCAGTGGGCGTGGGAGATGAAGGTGTAATCCCCCGGACTGTCTAACCCCAACCTCACGCCATCCTCTATCACGATCCCCCTATCCACCAGAATTCTCATTTCCCAACGATCTTCTCCTTCAAGAGCTTCACGAGTTCGTCCGCGCTCATCCCTATCCCAGCCCCAGCCAGCATGGCGTTCGCGTTCTTCCCAATGTCCTCAAGGACTTGGAAGAATTGCATGGGAAAGATGATCTTGGTGGCTTGTCCCTTCCCGAGCTCTTCTAAGGCCTTTATGTAGAAGTACATGATGGCCCTGTCATCCAGGTTCTTGGCCGCTTCCCCTATGGCGGAGATCATCACCCTCTTCGCCTCTGCTAAGAACCTCTGGGCCTGTAATTGTTGGGCGGCTATCTCCTTCTGCTGCATGGCGATGGCTATCTCCTCCGGCGGTGAGACGCTCCTTATCTGAATGGAAGGGACGTCTATCCCCCACCTCCAGGTCTGTCTCCTGACCGCATCGCTCACCATGTCGTTCAGGGAGTCCAAGTTTGAGAAGAGTTCCCTCATGTGCATGCTCCCTATCACGTTCCTGACCTGGGAAACCAATAAGTTCTGCAATGCCCTTTGATAATCATCTATCTGCAGGACCGCCTTGCTCGGGTCTATTATTCTGTAGTAGGCGATGCCGTCCACCTTGAGCCTCAAATCGTCCTTGGTGAAGGCAAGGGGGACCTCCAAGCTTATCATGTGGGTCCTCACATCTAGTTTCTGGAATTCTTTCTCGAAGAAGGGGATCACTATGCTCCAACCGGGCCCGGCAATGCGGTTGAACTTCCCCAGCCTGAATATGATGGCTCTTTCATAT
>JAGHCF010000055.1:0-5451 GCA_021160605.1 Nanobdellota archaeon
AAAGAGAGGCCTAGCGATCGACAGTGCCCTTTTGGTGGGGGCCTGTCTTGACAGAAAAGTTACCCTGGGGGTAACGGTGTTGTCGCGGGCGAGAGTTCACATCGACCCCGCGGTTTGCTTCTCCGCTGTCGGCACGTGTCATCCTGGCAGTGCAGTGGCTGCCAAGGGTGGGGTTGTACACCCATTAAAGACGCACGCGAGCTGGGTTTAGTACGTCGCGAGACAGTACGGTGGCACCTGCTAGGAGTGTTGGATGCTTGAGCGGAAGGTCCCTCAAGTACGAGAGGAACGAGGGGTCGGGGCCTCTGGTGTACCGGTTGTCCGACAGGGCAGGCCGGGCAGCCACGCCCCAAGGGATAAGGGCTGAAAGCATCTAAGCCCGAAACCCCCCGCGAAAAGAGGCACCGTCTGAGGCCGGAGGCTAGAAGACCTCGTTGATGGGGTGGGGGTGTAAAGCCGTGAGGCCCAGCCCGCCACTCCCAATAGGCCGAACGCCTGTTCTGTGCGCGGCAAGATCTTTAACTTCTCTTCTGAGAATTTTCCTCATGGGATTGAAGGAAGTCGTCGAGAGGAACACTAACATGACCTTAGAAGAACTGAGGGAAAACGTAGTCGAGAGAAGGGAGTACGAAAGAAGGTTCGTGGTGGATGGGGAGATAAGGAAAACGAAGGAGGAGGAATACCTCGTTTACTTTAGGAGGGGGGATTTCGAGGAGCCCATCTGCAAGGAAGGGAATTATCTCTTGCCCTTAAGTTTGGAGAACTATGGGAAATTGCCAAAGGATACGCTCAAACTCATGAGAGGGCTGGTCAAAAGGGTTCAGGAAAAATATGCGTATGATGTCAAGAGAGCGAACGATCTCACCATGGGGGGAATGAGAAAGACGATGAGAAAGGAGAGAAAAAGTTACTGGCGTGTCTACATAAGCAACACTCTTGCTTCCATACTCAAGGGGAAGGAGAAGAAGATTTGCTCTGAAGTGGGTGAGGAAATAAGACGGGGGTTGAGGGGTTTGTTGAAGGACAAAGGATTGAAATTCTTCCAATGGTCCCTTATACACGGATACGTTTTCCATGACACGACCGTGGTGTTCGATCCCAAGAGCGGTGGTTGGGCCCTCCTCAACTCTCTATCACCAACTCAAAAGGAACAGATATTTGGGAAAGAAAAGGTGAGAGGGTTCCTTGAATATATGGGTCTCTTGAGGAGATCTGGCAAGGGAAAGGAATAAAAAGCGTGTGGGTTATGCTCAATTGGTGACCCGGTGGGCAGCTCTCGGGGAAGTTCCCTGAGGAAGCTCCTCCCACCGAGAAAGCCCGGTCCCGTGAGGGACATGCCGAAAGGCATGGCAACGGAGCAGAAACGACACAGCCCATCTCATCCCATGATGCCTGAGAGGCGGAGAGGGGATGGGAGGTGTTGAAACGGCCGTCCCGGGCGGTGCAAGTCAGAGGGAACCCACTTACCATCTCCGAGGAGGTGGTAGGAACCTGGGTTCCTAGACGCTAAGTCGAATGCTGCCAGCCCTCTTCCCGAAAGGGAAGGGCTACAGAAGGAGGGCTATAGCCGGGCCACCAACTTTTTAAACTTGGAGAAAGAAAGGGAAGTATGAACTCGAAGGGGCAGAGGAGGTTCAGACTGCCCGCAAGTTACGGCGGGTTGATAAGATATTTTGAGGATTACAAGAGCAAGATAGAGCTAAAGCCCGACCACGTGATTTTCTTCACGATCCTCCTGATCCTCGTGGTCCTCTTCCTCCACTTCTACGGGTGACCCAGCCTTTCTATCACGATCCTCTTGATCTCTTCATGTATTTCCTCTATGCTCCTAGTCCCGTCGACCACGACAGAATCCCCAAATAGGTCCTTGAATTTGTGGTAGTTGTCCCTCACCCTCATCAGCCTCTCCCTCTTTTCGAAGAGCTCTGCCCCGAATCTGGCGACCTTCATCCTCTCCAAGGAAACCTCCACTGGGACATCCAAGATTATGGTCAGATCTGGTCTCAAGAAGTTCTTATTGAGTTCCTTTAACCAATCCACGTCCACACCACTCGCTGCACCATAACAGATGGTGGAGAGCGCGTATCTGTCACAGACCACCCACTTCCCCTTTTCCAATGCGGGGATGATGTCGCTGCTCAAGTGATGGGCCCTGTCCGCTGAGAACAACAGTTGTAGTGCGTCGAAGCTCGTCTTCCACTCGTCCTTCAATGCAGCTCTTATCAAGCCCCCGATGAGATTATCCGTGGGTTCTTTAGTCAGAACACAGGCCCTCCTCTTCTTTATCCAGTTAGCGAGCAATTCCGCTTGGGTGCTCAGACCTGCGCCATCAGGTCCCTCGATGACGATGAACTTCCCTTTCATGCCTTTAGGAGGGAATTTATTTATATTAAGATTACGTCTCCCAAAACCATGAGAGAGTTCTTCGAGCCCAGGAGCATCGCGGTCATCGGGGCAAGCAGGAATAGGAGGAAAGTGGGGAATGCTATTTTCAGGAACTTGTTGAGGTCCAAGGCGAAGGTTTATCCCATAAACATAAAGGCAAAGAAGGTGGAAGGGAGGAAAGCCTACGCCCAGGTCTTCAAGGTGGACTTGGCCATAATAGCGATACCGGCTCCCTATGTCCCCCAAGTCTTGGAGGAGTGTGGAAAGGCTGGAATAAAACACGTCATCATCATCTCTGCTGGGTTCTCCGAAGTCGGAAGGAGGGGCTTAAGTGAGGGAGTCCTGAAGATAGCAAGGAGGTATGGGATCAGGATCGTGGGACCGAATTGTTTGGGGATAGTCAACACGAAGTGGATGAACGCCACCTTCTTCGAAGGCATGCCCGAGAAAGGAGGGATCTCCATCATCTCTCAAAGCGGAGCCTTGGGGGTCGCCTTGTTGGACAAGATGGTCGAAGAAGGTATAGGTCTCTCGAAGTTCATATCCGTGGGGAACATGCTAGATCTAGGGATTGAAGACTTCGTCGAATACTTGAACAGAGATGGGGATACGAAGGTGATAGCACTTTACGTCGAATCCTTGAAAAAGGGCAGGAGGTTCTTGGAAGTCGTGAAGAGGTGTAAGAAGCCCGTCGTGGTCTTGAAGGCAGGGAGGGGGGAGGCGGGAAAGAAGGCGGCGAGCTCTCACACAGGAGCCATGGCAGGGAGCTTTGAGGTTTACGATGGCATCTTCAGACAATACGGCTTAAAAAGAGTGGACGACATAAACGAGTTCTTTAAGCTCTCTCAGGTCTTAGAAAGAGGACCAATTAGAGGGAAAAAAGTGGTGGTAGTGACCAATGCTGGTGGTCCTGGAGTTCTCGCGGCAGACGCTTGCGAACATTTTGGGATGAAGATAGTTAAGTTGCCGAGAAGAGTCATGAAAGAACTGGATGAGGTCCTTCCCTTAGCGTGGAGCCACAACAACCCCATTGACATAATCGGGGACGCTAGGGCGGAGAGATACAAAAAAGTGTTCGAGACCCTCTCCAAATACAACTTCTACGACTTCTTGCTCTGTATCTTAACCCCTCAGATGATGACCGAACCCGAGAAGACCGCGGCAGAGCTCGCGAGGTTAAGCAGGAAAAAGAAGTGCTTCGCCTGCTTCATGGGAGGGGAAAAGGTGAAGGGGGCCAAGGAACTGTTGAAAAAGAAAGGGGTCTTGAACTTCGAAGAACCATGGGAGGCCTTTAAGGTCCTCAGTAAACTATCCTAGCGTCCACAGCGTATCCCCTTCTCTCATCAACTATGAAGGGATTTATGTCCATCTCCTTAATGTCATGCTTCACAGCCATCTTGGAAACCTTCACCAAGACTTCTTGAAGCAACTTGATGTTCACCTTTCTCCCTCTGAAGCCGAAAAGGAGCTTCGATGCCTTTATCTCCCTCATCATGCTCAGAGCTTCCTTCTTGTTTATAGGGCATGCCCTGAAAGAGACATCCTTCAACAACTCGGTTAATACGCCACCAAGACCGAACATGATCACTTGCTCGAAAGTCGGGTCTTTCTTCACCCCTATGATGGTCTCAACGCCTGATACCTGTCTCTGGGCTATCAACTCCCCGAACTTCTTCAGTCTCTCATACGCCTTCAATAAATCTTCGCTATTCATTATATTCAAGATGACCCCTCCCACATCGGTTTTGTGTCCCTGGGTTATCTTCAGCACTAGCGGGTATCCCAACTTCTCAGCTTTCTTGAGGTCAGACCTCTCCCTCACTCGGACGGATCTCACCACTGGGATCCCCTCTCTCCTCAAGAACTCCAAATCCCCACAAAGGCTCATATCCTTACACATTCCCAGCTCTTATTAAAAGGCTTTTGTCTAACGGACCCGATAAGGATTTAAAACCGGTCGGTCACGTTAGATGCATGAAAAAAACTTGTGCCATGCTGTCAGCGTTGCTCTTGATGGGATTGGTAATGGCTCTTCCAAAGCCAGGGATAACTCCCGACTCATGGTTGTACGGATTCAAGAGGTTCTTCGAGTACCTGGACCTGGCTTTCACATTCAATGAAGTAGCAAGGGCTGAGAAGTACTTTAAATACGCCGAACTGAGATTGGCAGAGGCCAAGGAAATGGTGGAGAGGGGAAGGCCAGAGTACGCTCACAAGTTAGCTGAAGAGTATGAGAGGATGCTCAACAAGTCGTTGGAGATCGCGGAAAAAGTCGGGGAGAAGGGAGCGAACGTCACGGAGGTAGTGGCTACCTCCACCATGACTCACCTGAATGTATTGGAGCAGATATATGAGCTCGTGTCAGAAGAAGCGAGGCCAGCCATAGAGAGAGCCATGGAGGCATCAAGGAGGGGAAACGAAAGGGCGTTGAGCGTTCTCGGGGCATATAAACCGGAAAGGGCAATAGAGATTTCCATCCAAATTTTGGAAGAAAAGGCCGTGGAGGTGAGGGAAGGGGTAGGAGAATATCAGAGGATCCTGAACCGAACTTTGAGCATCATAGAGAGGCTCAAGAGTGAAGGAATGGACACCTCCCGTTGGGAACAGCAGGTCACCGAAGTGCTCTCCACGCCAGGGGAACTCGGTGAGGTGCCTGGAGCCCCAGGGATGCCAGAAGGATTGGAATAAATTTTAAATGGGACTGTTTAAATATCTTGGGCCCGTAGCCTAGTTTGGATAGGGCGGCAGCCTCCTAAGCTGCAGGTCCCGGGTTCAAATCCCGGCGGGCCCTTAGTGAACGCGGTAGAAGAGGAAATGAGGAAGCTCTTGGAGATCTACGAAAAGCTCCTAAGGAGTTTCGGGGAACAGGGCTGGTGGCCAGCGGACACCAAGTTAGAAGTTATAGTTGGGGCGGTGCTGACTCAAAACACGAATTGGAAGAACGTAGAGAAGGCAATTAAGAACTTGAAAAAGGAGAGGTTATTGAGTTGGAAAAGGTTGTTGGAGATAAATGGGGAGGAGTTGGCAAGGATCATAAGGCCTGCAGGTTTCTACAGGTTGAAGGCG
>JAGHCF010000069.1:0-3885 GCA_021160605.1 Nanobdellota archaeon
CCTTGTCTCTTGAACTCCTCCAGATGTTCCTTCCATACCAAAGGCTTTCCCCAAAACCTTATGGGGACGTTATCGCTTTCGTCCTCCCCGTAAGGGACGGATTCGTGGAGTATGTTTGGCATGCGGAGGAGGTAGTACTCTATTCGCTTTTGGAGTTCCCTCATTTCCTTCTCGTTTTCCTCTATCTTTATCTCGATCCCCTTACTTTCCCTTATGAGGACCTTCACCCCTTTCCCTTCCTTCTTCCTCCTGGCGATCTCCTCCACGAGTTCGTTCTTCCTTCTCCTTAACCTGTTATCCTCCCTCACTTTTTCCCTCCACTTCTCATCCAACTCTATTAGCTTCTTCACCCAACCTATTTTGTCTTCATCTCTCCTCTTCTTCAAACTCTCTATGACAACCTCTGGCTTCTTCCTCAAGATCTCGATGTCTATCATCTTTTCTATCACTTGACCGACCAATAAAAAAATATGCAACTACCGTAGAGTAGTAAGTTTTTTAAATTCGGATAACAAAGTAATTATCGGAGGTGGGGGGTATGGAAGAAAAGAAGGTCCCCTATCAGGGGACTTTAAAGGCACTCCCACTTCCAGGGACAGTGAAACCACCGCTGGCAGGACTCGCGAAGGCCCTGTATGACGCTCAATATCTTCTTCTGACGGAGGGCCCAAAAGAGGCGAAGAAAACACTAGAGAGCTACGTAAAGGAGACTGCGAAAGGGCTCTCCAAGGCCGTGAACAGCCCGGAATTCGACAGGAAGATGTGGAAGACCATCAAGGCGGCGGCAGAGCTGACTGGAGTCATAGTGAGCACGCGCTACCTTCCACTCGAACTGGTCCTCATTACCTGGACGGCCTACCTGACAAAGAAAGTCGCGACCCGCAAGCTGAGGGAATACAGGCGAAAATCAAGCTTGAAAAACACGCGCAGGAGGAACAAAAAGAGGGAGGACCTGGAAGCCTCCCTCGAACCTTCATTATTTAAATTATGAAGGGGTGTAAAAGGACATGAGGTGTTTTTTGGCTATTGAACTCCCGAAACACGTCAAGGATCAGGTGGAAGAGTTCAAGAGATGGGTGAGGGGGAGGGTGAAGTTCGTGGAGAAGAAGAACCTCCACCTCACCCTCAGGTTTTTGGGGGATGTGGATCCAAATCAAGTCATGAAAGCACTAGAAGACGTGGAGTTCAAACCCTTCACTGCCAGGTTGGAAGGAATCGGTTTCTTCCCGAATGAGAGGTTCATAAGGGTTGTTTGGATAGGAGTGGGGAAGGGGAGTGAAGAAATCGAGAGGTTGCACGAGGAGATCGAGAGGAGATTGGGAAGGGATGAGCGTTTTGTTCCTCACGTCACCATAGCCCGGGCGAAAGGGAGGGTGGAAGTCTTAAAGAGGGAGTTCTCCTCCGACGAGTTCGAGGTGAGTTCTTTTTCCCTCTTCAAGTCAACCTTGACCCCGAAAGGCCCCATATACGAGGTCATTGCTTCTTTCCCCACCCACTCTTAGTTTCGCAATTTGGATCCAAGCACATTTTGAAAGGTCTCTTCCCTTTCCTGAACACGTAGATGATGGGAGTGCCACATTTCTCGCACGTCTTCTCTGTCTTCTTGATCACTCCTACCCTCGGGATGGGGTACATGTTCTTGCACTTCGGGTAATTGCTGCAACCCACGAACCTCCCTTTCTTAGTATATATGATCTTCAGGTTCCCGCCACACTTCGGACACTTTCCCAAGGTCCTTTCTTCCTCCCTCGTCCTTATCAGGGCATCGTCAAGTATTTCTCCAATCTTCTCCTCGTTTTCCTTGAACTCCTTCAAGATCTCCCTTAACACAGCTCTCGCCTCTTCCAAGACCTTCTCCATGGAGATCTTCTCTTGCATCACTTCCTCCATTTTTCGCTCGAATTCCCTGGTCAACTCTTCGCTCAGGATGGTTGGGCAGTACTTCTCCAAGGCCTCCACCAGAGTCATGCCTAGTTCGGTCACTTGGATGCTCTTGTTCACTATGTACCCCCTATCGTACAAAGTTTGGAGGATCTGGGCTCTCGTAGCTTTAGTTCCCAAGTTCCTCTTCTCCATCTCCTTTATGATGGACCCTTGGGTGTACCTTTGCGGGGGTTGTGTCTCTTTCTCCAACTTCTCCAGCTCCTTCACCTCTATCTCCTCCCCAATCTTCACTTCTGGAAACTCCACTTCTTGCAGCTTGAGGAACGGCTTATAAGCTCTCATCCATCCTTCCTTTAGCGTCCTGGAACCAGAGGTCAAGAACTCGTTCCCGTTGACGTCAACGGTCAAGGAGATGCTCTCCCTTTCCGCGGGCTCCATGAAACAGGAGAGGAACCTCCTGACTATCAGTTCATATATCTTCTTTTCAGGTCCAGTCAACTTTTTTGGAACCTCCCCTGTTGGGTGGATAGCTGGGTGGGCAGGGTCCTTTTTCTTCCCCTCATGGGGTTTCACTTCCCCTTTTAAGATTTCCTGGCAGAGCTCCTTGAACTCTTTTTGAGCGGATAATTTCTTCAAAATCCCTCTTAAATCCAACTGTTTTGGGAGCTTTTGGCTTGAGGTTCTCGGATAGGAGATATAGGCCTGAGTGTATAAAGATTGAGCTATGTCCAAGGTCCTCTTCGGAGAATAGCCGAACAGGTTGTAAGCCTCTGTTTGAAGGGAAGTGAGGTCGAATGGAGCGGGGGGCTTCTTCTTCACGACCCTTTTCTTCACGTCTTTCACGACACCCTTCTTTCCCTCGCAACTCCTGACGACCTCGTCCGCCTCTTTTTCTTCCCATATCTGCTTCTCCCTGTAGAGGGCCTCAAACTCCTTTCCTCTCAAGCGAAATTTCAAGATGACCTGCCAGAAGGGCTTTGGTTTGAAGGCCCTTATTTCCCTTTCCCTCCTGACTAAGAAGTAAAGCATGGGGCCCTGGACCCTCCCTATGGAGAGGACGCTGAACACCTTTCCAACCTTCTTGATGGAATGGGTTAGGGCCCTCGAGAGGTTTATGCCGTAATACCAATCCAAGGTGTGTCTAGTTAGACCAGCTTTGATCATCCCCATGTTCAACTCTATGGGATTCTGGAAGGCATGGAGCAGTTCCTCTTTTGTGAGGGTGGAGAACTTCATTCGCTTAGCCTTCTCCCTGTTGAATACGAACCTCAAGATGTTGTATCCTATGACGCTCCCTTCCACATCATAATCGGTAGCTATGTAGATGTCTTCAGCCACATCAGCGAACTTCTTCAAGTTTTCCAAGTACTTCCTGGCATACTCGTTCCTCTTGTTTATCTCAAATGTAGGGGCCCACTCGACCTCGAACACAGGATAATAACTTCCACTCGTGGCTTGCTTCAATCCGAACAAATGGCCCACAGCGGGTATCACTACCCTGTTCCCAACCTGAAAGTAATGGGCGCCTCCTTCTTCCTTCTTCTCGGGTTCGCCCAAAGCCTTAGCTATGCGCTCAGCTGCAGCAGGTTTTTCAGCTATAATAATAATCATGGGTGGAGAAAAAGTGAAAACCCTTTTAATGTTTTTCTACTTGGTCGTGACCTTCCCTCCCACTATCAGGGTGTGCTCGAACTGGCTCACCATCCCACCACTCTTCTCCACTAAGGGAGGATAAGCCTTGAGGGTACCTTCCCTACAGAGCAAGCTCAATCTGGGGTCCTTCACCCAGAATTTTGAGAAGGGGAGGCTGTGGTACTCCTTCTCCAACCTCTTCAAGAGCTCCCTTCCAACACGCCCCTTCTTCACCACCCTAAATATCTTGGGCTCCCCCTTTTCTATCACGTAGCCCACCCCGTCCGTGAAGAATGGTTCTATTGCCACCACCATCCCCTCTTTCAACGTGCTCTTGTCCTTGTTATCGTAATTAGGGATGCCCAAGCC
>JAGHCF010000051.1:0-6488 GCA_021160605.1 Nanobdellota archaeon
AGCTAGCGGCTAAGAGCCCTTGTTTCTCCTTCCCGTAGAACTCAGCTATCTCGTATGCCAAGAAGGAACAGGAGAGGGCGAACAAGGAGTAAACGAGCCTTGAAGCGATCAAGGAGTGCTGAAATGGGATGAGGAGAAAGGGGAGGAGTGGAGGTCTTATGAGCTCCACGAACACCCTTTGACCTGAGAAGTACCTCGCGTTCATTAGGTAGATGGCCTCATCCCACATGACGTTCAAGTTGCTGAGCGCATTAAGGGAAAAGAGCAGGAAAATAGGGATGAATATCTTCTTATCCACTTTTCATCAACTCCCTCAGCAAGACGGTCGCATAGCTCCCCTTCGGTAACTCAAACCTTAATAAGAGGTTCCCATCGAAGAATTTATAACCCAACCATCTTGGCTTGAAGAAGGACCTCCTCCAATCCCCCCTCGCCTTGAACCTCCTGAAATCCTCAGGTTTCACGCCATCCTTTCTCAGCTCCTCTAAGGTGTATTCATCCCACCTCTTGTATCCCGGAAGGGCGATGTACCTCGGGGCACCCCAGCCCAACTTGTTCAAGACCCTGTTGAACACCCAAGCCTGATAAGCATCCACGTACATCCTTTCCATGGGCAATCTCCTCCTTTTTACCTCTCCCCTCAACAGTTTTAAGCCCATGCTCTCGTTTCCCCCGAACCTCTGCTCTCCAAAGAGATTCGGAAGTCTCTCATACCTCATGAACTCGAATAAAGGCTTTTTCCTCCTGATTCCCCTGATGATCACGGTAAATCTGTTCCCTGCCAAGCTACCTATCCTTATCTTCCTCTTTTCGCAGGAGAGATTCTTGAGGAAAGCGTCTCTTAGCCTCACCTTCCTGAAGTATTTCCTCGGGATCGAGATCCTCTGAGCGGTCAGCGCCCTCTTGTCCTTCAACCCAGCATATCCCAAGTATCTCACGGCGATCCCTAACTTCTTGGCGATCTCTCTGAGGACGTCCAACGTGTTCCTATTCCTCTTCACCAAAGTGGCGTGTACGTGTTCTCCCTCCCCTCTCACGAACAGGTCAGAGATCCTCTCGAGTGGCGAATAGCCTATCTTCCAGACCCTCCCGTCCTTTATCTCCTCGACGATGAAGTCCTCTGGTCTTTGCTTTATCTTCCCACCTATCCCTTTGGTCTCCGTCCAATACATGGTTAGAGTTATTAATGGTGGCTTTTAATTTCATTCCATGATTTTAGTCTTGAGGCTGGGGCATCGAAGGAAGAGGGACAAGCGCATGACTACCCACTGCGGATTAGTAGCGAGGGCCTTTGGGGCTGATGGAATCGTGTTGTCAGGCGAGAAGGACGAGAACGTGCTGAGGAGCTTGAGGGACGTCGTCGAGAGGTGGGGAGGACCCTTCCGCATCTCGTACGAGAGGAACTGGAGGAAATTCCTGAAGGAGAAGAAGAAAGAAGGATACGAGATAGTTCACCTCACCATGTACGGCCTCCCCTTCGAGAAGAAGTTGGGGGAGTTGAAGGGGAAGAACTTAGTTGTGGTCGTTGGCTCGGAGAAAGTGCCCCCGGACCTTTACGAAATGGCAGATTACAACTTAGCCATAGGGAATCAACCCCATTCTGAGGTGGCGGCCATAGCGGTCTTCCTTTACGAGCTAGTGGGGATCAAGCAAGATTTCGAGGGATGGAAGATGAAGGTCATCCCGAGGGAAAGGGGGAAAGAGGTCAAGAAACGGTAGAGACGCCTTTCACCTTCTCGACCTCAAACTTATGGTCCGCTGCCTCTTTTAACGAGGCCTCGTGGGTCACTATGATGATCTGTGGGATGTGTCTTATGTTCCTCAAGACCTCGGGCAGCGCTTTTATGTCCTCCTCATCGAATCCAGTTGTGGGTTCGTCCAACAACAACACCTCCGACCTCATGATCCCTCCGAGTTGGGCCGCTATGTCGGAAAGGGCGAGCCTGTAAGCGAGGGCGACGCTCGTCTTCTCTCCTCCAGACAAAGAAGCTATGGGGACCTCCTCCCCCTCCGCCGTGTACGCCACCGGCTCGTAATCGTCCTTGATGTCCACTATGTACTCTCCCGTCCTCCTTATTTCCTCAAACCTCTTCTGAAACTCTGCCCTGAAGTCCCCGAGGAAGATGTTCCTTACGATGCTCCTTATGCCCCTTATATCTTCCCTCAGCCTCGAGAGGAGCATCAATACTTCTTTTAGCTTCCCCAACCTTTCCTTTGACCTCTCCAGTTCTCTCAACCTCTCCCCCAACCTCTTCGCTCGATTCTCCAACTCCAATAACCTCTCCTTCAGACCAGTCATCCTCTCCTTTAGCCTCTCGTATTCCCTCCCGACCTTCTCCTTCTCCTCCAACAACATTTCATACTCTTTCTTGACCTTCTCGAGGAGTTCGTAATCGAATGGCTCCTTTATCTCTTCCTTTAAGGAATTTATCTCAGACCTTAACTCCTTGACCTTTCCTTCCTTGAACCCGAGCTCATCCATCTTCTTCTCCCTTGCCTTTTGTTTCTCCCTGGCTTCCCTAGCCCTCTCCAGTTTCCTTCCCATCTCCACCAGCGCGCGCTCCTTCTCTTCCTTCTCCCTCCTCAATCCATCCCTTTTCTTCTCATACTCTTCCCTTATCCTTCCCATGTGTTCCTCAGAGATCTCTTGCTTGCAGAAGGGGCACCTCGCCCCAGCTTTCATGCTCAGGACTTCCTCATATTCCCTTTCCAGTTCCCTCAACCTCTCCTCATATCCGTTCACTTTCTCCTTGAGGCTCGTGTATTCCCTTAGGATTTCGTCGTAATCGATTTCCTCAACCTTCATCCCATCTATTTCCTTCTTGAGTTGGAGGATCTCCTCCTCCAGACATCTTAGCTCTTTCTCCTTACCCTCCACTAAGCTCTTGGCGTTCTCATATCTCCTCCTCTTCTCCTCTAAAGCATCTAACCTCTCCCTGGCTCTCCTGAATCTCTCACCGATTTCCACGTACTTCTTCTCACTCTCCTTCTCCTCTTCCTGGAGCTCGCGAAGCTCTTTCCTCACCCTTTCGCTCTCCTCCTCCGTTTTTTTCATCTCCTCCCTCAAGAAGGGTTCTTCCTTCAACTCCCCTTCGATCTCGCTCACGTCCCTCTCCAGGTCCCTGAGAACTTCCCTCATGTTCTCCCAAACCAACTCATATTTGGATAACTGGAGGATCTCATCTATGTACTTCTGCCTCTCCATCTTGCTCATCGTCAACAACTTCCTTATCTCGTCCTGCTTCGTGTAGATGGTGGTCTCGAACAGGTCCCTTGCCCTTTCCGGGAATCCGAGGGAAAGGGCTACCTGGTGATTCAAATCCATCTCCCTCTTCATCCCCAACTTCTCCACCCCATCCACCTTGAAGGAGAACCCCTTGGAGAGGATGCTCTTCCCTTCCCTCACGAAGACCCTCTCTATGGTAATCAAGTGCCCACCATGTTCCACGTCCAACACGACCCTCCCCCTCAGTTCCCTCCTCCTCAGGAGGAGCTCCTTTGAGATCCTGGACTCTGACCCGAACAAGGCGTACTCTATCGCCATGAGGATGCTTGACTTCCCTGACCCCGTCCTCCCCGAGATCACGGTTATCCCATCGTCGAAGCACACCTCCGTGTACTTGTGAGACCTTATGTTCTCCAGGATCACCCTCCTTATCCTCATAGCCCTAGCATCCCGAACAACTTCTTCTTATTAACTTCTACCTCGGAGGCCGTGAGCTTCTTTCCGAACAGCTCTATGAGCTTCATCCCTATCTCCAATTTCCCCCCCTCATAACCCTTCTTCTCAAGATATTCCTTCTCTATCTCTTGGAGGCTCTTGTTCTCCAAGGATACTTGTGCCTCTTCCGGGTTCAAGAGTTCTGAAGTGTATATGTTGGCGTAGAGATATCCCTTCTCCGAGGCGGCGTCCATGATCCCTTTCCTGTTTATCTCCGCCTTGCTCCCCTCCTTCAACCTTCCCTTCAACCTTATCAGCAGGATGGCCCCATCGTTCGGCCTCATCTGTTCCTTCACCCTCTCGCTCACTTCACTTGGAGTCAAATCGTCGCAGTTCACCACGAGCTCCACGAATTTCCTCGTCTTCAGGGGTATCCATTCCCTCCTCCCATCTTCCACGTAGAAGAACCCCTTCTCCCCTACTTCCCTCACGTCCCACACCTCAGTGGAACCAGGGTAAACCACAGGCTTCCCGTTAAAACTCGTCTCGAACCTTGAGTGCCAGTGTCCTCCAGCATAGTAATCAAAGCCTCTTGGCAACACCTCTTTCTCTATATCCGAGAACTTGCCTGATATGTCGGATATTATGTGATGGAAGATGAGTATCCTGAAATCCCCTTTCAACTCGGGCCTCAGCTTCTCGTAAAATTTGGAGATGTTTGCCCTCCTGCCAGGGACCCCGGCTATGAAGACGCCCTTATAGGACTCACCACGGAGTATTATTTCCTCCCCCCTCTTCTCGAAGTATTCCTCCTCCCCCAGGTTCTTCAACAGGCCAACTTTGTGTAAAGTAGATAACAAAGTGCCGTCGGGCGCCACATCATGGGAACCCGGAATGGTGAAGAAAGGGATGTCCTCCCTCTTCAACCTCAAGAGTTGGGAGACGAGGAAGTTCACCACCCTATACCTCGGCCTCCCAGTGTCGAAGATGTCTCCTGAGTGAATGACGAAGTCCACTTTTTTCCTTATGGCGAAGTCTATGACTTGTTTGAAGGCCTCTTCAAAGTCTCTTTCCCTCTCCTCTAACTTGAAGTTCCTCCTCCCCAGATGAGTGTCCCCGAAGTGCACGAACCTAACCATATTCCTCCAGCCTCCTTTGGGTTATCCTCCCATAGGTGCTCCACTTATGCCTTATATATTTTTTCAGGGCCTTCATGTGGTTCTTGACCCCGTTTATGCACATCTCATCGTGGGGATATCCCACACCTAGTTTCACCCCAGTCTCCTCCTCTATCTTCCTCAACTCCTTATCCCTCCTCACCTTCGCCAGTATGCTCGCTGCTGAGACCACCACATACTTTTGATCAGCCTTGTGTTCTAGGACTATTTTAGGCTTCACCTCCAAGTACTTTTCCAAGACCTCCCTGAACTTCTTCACTCCACTTGGAGCATCTATGATCACCTTCCTCGGCCTCATCTTGTTAATTATCTTGGCCATGTGGATCGCCTCTATGGCGTTCAGGTTCGTCCCGACGCTCATCCTCTCGTCTATCTCCTGGGCGCTTATCACTTCGTAAGTTACCTTCTTCGCCACCTTTCTTATCTTCTTGGCGAGTTCTTCCCTCCTCTTGCTAGAGAGGAGCTTCGAGTCCTTCACCCCGTCTTCCTTTAACTTCCTCATCCCTCTTTGGTCTAACTCGATCCCGCATATGACCAAGGGCCCGACGAAAGAACCCCTTCCCGCTTCATCTATCCCAACTACCATCTAATCCACCTTGGGTGGGAACTCGTTATGCCCCACGTTGAATATCGTGATGTCCTTCAAGTTATCTGGCAGGAGAGGGATGTCACAGGCCCCGAAGTTAGTACCTCCCCACACGAGCACGAAGTAACCTTTTTCTTCCAACTCTTTCACGAACTCCTCAAACCTCGGCTTCAGGCCATCTGGGAGCTGCAACAAAGCGATTTTCATAATCCATTTAAACTGGCGTCCTTAAATAAATCTTATGGACGCTTTTGCCATCTTGCTCGCCATGGCCCTCGGAGCCTTCTTAGGAATGGAGAGAGAATTCAGGAGGGAAGTGCAAAAGAAGAAGTTGCTGCTGGGAATAAGGACCTCCATCCTCATATGCTCCTTGGGAGCCTTAGTCGTCCAAATGAGGCCCATCCTAGGAGACATCCCCATTTACTTAGGGTTCTTAGGCGTTTTGCTCGCCCTCTCTTCTTCCTACTTCTTGAGGTTCAAGGAAAGCGGGGCGAGGGGGATCACCACCTTCACCGCGGGCATTCTCCTCTTCTTCATAGGACTCCTGTGTGGCGTGGGGGAATACGTGATGGCCACGATCATGACGGTGTTGATCACTTTCATCCTCGCCGCGAGAGAGGAGATGCACGTCTTCGTGAAGCACTTGAACGCAGAGGAAGTCAAGTCCGCCATCAAGTTCGCCATCATCGCCTTCGTCGTGTTCCCTCTGTTACCCGATCAAACCTATTTTGGCTTCTTCAATCCTTACAGGTTTTGGGTCATAGTGGTTTCCATCTCCGTGGTCCAATTCCTGGCCTTCGTGCTCGGGAGGATCTTGAAGGAGAGAGGGGCCTTGGCGGTTGCTTTCTTCGGAGGCTTCGTGAACTCTGAGGCCACGACCTATGTTTTATCAGTAAACCTCAAGCGGAAAAACTCCTCCCCAATCCTCATGGCTATCGTTTCCATGCTGTTGAGCCTGGTTGTCATAGCCCTCATAACCTTCCCATCACCGGATTTGCTCTTGGAGTTGACTAAGTACTTCCTCTCCCCTGCCCTTCTGCTCGTGTTCATCTCTCTCTATAAG
>JAGHCF010000071.1:0-5710 GCA_021160605.1 Nanobdellota archaeon
ACGTATCCCTTAGTGACCCCCTTTATCATGTTCCTCAAATGAGCTGCGAAGGTGTTCATCACGCGCTTTTCTTTCCTCGTATCCCTATCGGAACTGAAGACGACCTTGTCATCCTTCACTTCCACATTTATGTGAGGGTGTAAAAAAGTCCTCCTCAACTCCCCCAATTTCCCTCTCACCACTAGGTCATGCACTTCTTTCACTACCTCCACCCCTTCAGGGATCTCCACCTCAGTATACATAGGCTATCAACATCCCTCCCATGCCTTTTTTCTTCGCCTCGTCGTTGGTCATGAGCCCTTTTGGAGTTGATATGATCAGGAAACCGAACCCCCTTGCTGGAAGGAACCTTTGTTCGTATTTCTCAATCTCCTCGAGCTTGCAGGGGAACCTGGGCTTTATGGCCTTACACTCATTTATCCTTCCCCAAAGCTTCACCTTTATGGCTCCTCCCCTTTTGTTCTCTATGTACTCGTAATCCTCTAAGTAACCCCTATCCTTCATCATCTTTATCACTTCCCTCACTAGCTTGGAGACGGGCCTGATTACGCATTCCTTCTTCCCTACGGCTTCCGCGTTCTTTATCGCGCTCAGAGCATCCGCCAATACATCCAACCTCATCCTTCACACCTCGTGACCGTACTTTTTGAATCCTAATTCCCTCGCTACCTCCCTAAAGCATTGTCTGCATAAATGCAACCCATACTTGCTTATGTGGGCGCCAGCCCTCCCGCACCTTATGCACCTCTTCCTCCCCCTCCCATATTTCCTGTTCTTCGGCTTACAGAACTTGAGGAATCGCTTGAGCTTTGCCTTTTTCCTCACGAGCTGTTTCATGATCTTCTTGTAGGATTTGGCGGTCATTCGACAACCACCCCGAATTCCTTCCTCATGAACTCCATCGCCTCTTCAGGAGTTATCAAATGCTTCTTCCCAATCTTACTCCTCTTCACTTTTCTCCTCTTCACTCTGTATCCAGGTCTCTCCAGAGTGACACACACGTTTAATCCCTGCATGCCTATCTTGGGATCATACTTCATCCCAGGAATGTGAATGTATTCTTCCACTCCGAAGTTCACATTCCCGAACTTGTCGAAGCAACTCCTCTTGAGCTTATTCCCCACTGCTGCTAAGAGCTTCTTCAGTAACTCCTTAGCATCCTTCCCTCTCACGGTCACCTTGACTCCTAGCTCCAACCCAGGCCTCAAATGCCAGGTAGGTATCCTCCGCTTCGCCTTAGTCTTCACGACCTTTCTTCCGGTTATCCTCTCCAATAACTCCTTCATTAAGTCCACCTTCTCCCCAGGCTCCCCTGCCCCTATGTTCAAAGTGACCTTCTCTATCCTTATCTGCCTCATAGGGTTCATTGCTCCACCTCCGGGTCAGTCGGGAAGGCGTAGTCGCTGAGGGTTTCGTATTCCGTCTCCCCCTTCAACAGCACTTTTTCTCCTCTCACCTCCACGACCTTCGCCTTTTCCCCAACGTGTCTCCCAGCGATCAAGTAGACCTCCGCTCCCTTGTCGAAGGGCAAGTATTTGACGATCTCCTGACTCGGGATCTTTATGAGCAGGGAGGCGCCAATCTTGTACTTCCTCCCCTTGGTCTTAGGCAGTAAGATGTTCCTCCCATCATGCAGGGTGAGCTGTATCTTATCCCCCTTCACCATCTGCTTCCTCATGATCATGCCTATCTTGAGGTTCGCGCTCTTCTTTATGGGCTTTGGGAACAACCTCCCCTTCTTGTCGAGGAGGATCCTGTAGTGCTTCTTATCCACGGTGAGGACGTCCATGAAGCCGACCGGGAACTTTTTGTCCTTCCTCACCTTCCCATCTACCTTAACAATTCCCCTGTTCAGTAATTTCTTCACCTCCCTCGCGGTCTCCGCCACCTTCAAGATATCTCTCAAGAACACCAGAAGGGCAACGCTCCTGTCCTTTGGGTGAGGTCCAGGGCTCGGCTTCACCACGAACCTTCCCCTAACTTTCCTAGGTATCCCTAGCACCTTGGGTGCTGCCAACTTCTTCATGTGATGGCTCATTTGCTCACCCTCTCTAAGATCGCCCTCCTTTCCTTGTCCTCGAGGTTGAGTTCGAGGATCATGAGGTTTGAGGGATGGATAGGGACAGAGACTTCCTTTCCATCTACTTTCTTTCGCTTGATCCCCTCCAAGTAGACCCTCAGCTTTCTTAAGTCCACCCTCTCCACCTTCGCTATCTTCCCCTTATAACTTCCCCTCATGACCTTCACTTTGTCTCCCCTCCTCACTGGCAAGGACCTCTTGTGATACTTCTCCCTCAACTCCTTGGAGAGGTGGGCTGCCACCATCTTCTGCCTCCTATGCAAAGGGGCTTCCCTCAACCACTTCCTTTGCTTCCTGGGTTTTTTGCTCTTCATACCACCATCCTCGCTATCTTGCCCAGGGCAGGAAACCTCTCTACTACCTCCCTCGCCATGGGCCCCTTCACCACGGTCCCCTTGGGCTCGAACACGTTCTTGTCCTTTAACAAGACCGCAGCGTTATCTTCGAACTTCACCCTCGTCCCATCTGCTCTCCTTATAGCCTTCCTCTGCCTTATGATGACCGCGTAAACTATCTTGTGTTTCATTTTAGGGTCTCCTTCCTTCACCGAGGCTACCACAACATCCCCTACACCAGCAGCTGGATACCTCCTCTTCCTCCCCTTATACTTCAACACCTCTATGATCTGGATGATCTGGGCTCCGCTATTATCGGCTACCTTCACCCTTGCCCCCCTCGGGAGGGCTCTGGGCACCTTGGATTTCAAGGCCTTCATTCCTTCTTCACCTCAATTATCACGAACTTTTTAGTCCGACTCAAAGGCCTGCATTCGGCGATGACCACCTTATCCCCTTCCTTGGCGTTTATGCAAGGGGGATTGTGGGCCGCCACCCTCGTCCTCCTCTTCTCGTATCTCTCGTACTTCCTGAGCTTGTAATACCTTTCCCATTCGACTATCGCGGTCTTCTCGGCCTTCGCGGACACCACCACTCCCTCGAACTTCTTACCCCTAATCCTAACCTCCCCGTGGAACGGGCACTTCTTATCGTTGCATTCTACCATCTTGTTCTCACCTTCTTCCTCCTTTTTAACCTTTCCCAAGGCATCCCCACTATCTCCTTCCCTTCCACGAGCTTCCCATCCACTTCAAAGGAGCATATGCGCTTCTCGACCTTCACTTCTCCCTTCCCCGTCCTTATGATCAGCATGTTCTTGGTCTCATCCACTATCTCCCCTCTTATGCCTATCAAAGAGGGGTTCCTGCTGTCCTTTACCTCTACCTTCTTCCCGATCAGGCCCAACATCAAATCACCTCAATGTTTTCCGGCGGGAAGCCCTCCTCGATCAGGATTTGCTTCACCCTCTCCCTGTGATCCCCCTGTAACTCGATCGTGTCGTTCTTCACCGTCCCTCCGCAGGCGAACTTCTGCTTCATGCGCTTCGCCAACGCCTTCATGTCCACCGCCTTTGGGTCGATGCCCTCTATGATGGTCATGAGCCTCCCGTACCTCTTCTTCGCGACCCTCACCTTGATTTGAAGCTGCTCCTTGGTTATTGCCCCGCATATGCAGAGTTCCTTGGGCATCCCGCACACTGGGCACACGTCGCTCATTTTTTCCCTTTTTCCCTCCTGTTGATTTCGGTGAGTATGCGAGCGATGGTCTTTCTTAGGTGTCTCACCTTCCCGGGGTTGTCCGGACTCGCCCCGCTCGCCTTCTTACTCTCAACTACCATTAACTCCCTCCTGATCTCCTCGAGCTTCTTAAGAAGCTCCTCCTTCCTCATCTTCTTGATCTCCCACTTCTTCAACTCCTATCCCCTCCTTTATCTCCACCCTATCGGGCATCACCACCCCGGGCGGGAGGATGCGAACGGTGACCCCGACCACCCCTATCTTCAGCTTTTCCGCCTTGAATCCCTCCCTCACCTCGTTCTTCGCCACTTCTCCACACTTAGGGAGATAACCGGAATAGAACCTCCAGCTCTTGGCCCTGGCACTGGGGACCTTCCCGGAGATGATTATCTCGGCGCCTATGGCCCCGGCCTCCATGATCCTCTGAAGGTTTCGATGACCTATGGCCTTGAACTTCGTCACCCCATAATTCGCGAGCTGCTTCGCGATTCGGTTGGCCATGATGACTGGGTCCAACTCGGGGACCTCCACCTCCTTAACTTCTATGTGGGGCGATTCCAACTTGAATTCCTCCTCGAGTATTTGGGATATCCTAGCTATGTTCTCTCCTCCCCTGCCCACCACCATCCCGGGCTTGAAGGAATATATGGTCACCTTGGTTCCCAAGGGGGTCTTCTCGAGCTCGCAATGGGAGTAACCCATATCTATTAACTCCTTCTTCAACCACTCCTTGACCTTGTGTTCCTTTACCTTGTCCTCTATGAACTTCCTCTCAATCACGTTCCTCCACCTCCACCAACACATGGGTCCTCTTCCCGAGTCCCCTCCTTGCCCTCCTGTGCTTAGAGACGGCCATCCCAACCTCTATCCTCTTTATGAAGAGCTTTTCCGGGTTCATCCCCTTCTGGATGGCGTTGTTCAAGGCATCCCTCAACAACTTCAGCATGTAACTGCTCGCTTTTTTCGGATATCTCCCGGGCCCCATCCCCTTTCTGTGAGGGGTATCCCTATTATACCTCTTGGATGGGACAGCCTGCTTCCCCTTAATCACCCTCTCGAGGAAGGCCATGGCTTTTTTTAACTCCTTCCCCCTCAAACACCTGGCTATTTCCACCACGTGTTTCGTGGAGATTGGGGCATCGCTCAACCTGGCCATCATGGGCATCACTTTATGGGCACGAACTTACTGCTCCTGCTCGCTCCCACTCCCGGCGCGCCGTGTTGCACCCTCTTCCTGGTAGGGCTGAACTCCCCAAGATAATGTCCTATCATCTCTGGCTTCACCTCGAAGACCACGAAGTCCTTGCCGTTGTGCACCGCGAATTTCAGTCCCACGAAGCTGGGGAGGATTATCATGTCCCTCTCATGGGTCCTTATGGGCTTGTCGTACTTCCCCTGCAAGGCGAGCTCCACCTTCCTCAACAACTTCTTCTGTTCCGGCGTGAAACCCCTGAGTAAACTCCTCCTTTGCCTGGCTGGGAGCAATTGGGCGAACTCCTTTATGCTCATTTGCTTGAGTTCCTCGAGTGTCTTTCCCCTATAGGTGAACTCCTTCATTTCTTACCACCCTTCTTCCTCCCAGTCCTCCTGGCTCCTATGCTTCCCACCCTAGCGCCCCTCGGAGCCCTCTTGGAGGTGGTCTTCTTGCGCTTGTGCCTCCTCTTTCCCCCTCCCATGGGGTGATCAACGGGATTCATGGCCCTGGCTGCCACCCTCGGCCAGACCTTGGCTTTGGCCTTGAGGATGTGGTAGACTTTTCCGGCTTTCAAGAGGGGTTTCTCCTTCCTCCCTGCCCCGGCCACAACCCCTATCATCGCCCTGCACTTGGGATTTAAGACCTTGAGTTGCCTGCTCGGCAGTTTCACTATGACCCTACTTTCCTCCTTGGCCATGATCTTGGCGCTCAGCCCCGCAGCCCTCACTATCTTCCCTCCGTCCCCTGGAACCAATTCTATGTTGAAGACGTCCATCCCCTCGGGGATCTCCCCCAAGGGCAAGACGTTCCCTGCCCTCAAGTGGGCACCGCTCCCTATCTCCACTTGGCTCCCCACCATGAT
>JAGHCF010000088.1:0-2939 GCA_021160605.1 Nanobdellota archaeon
CCCTCAAAGAAGAGGTGGAAGGGTGTGACAGGGAGATCAAGAGGATAGGAAACAGGGAGAGACAGTTGGAGAGTGAGTTGGAGGAAAACGAAAGAGATGTAAAAGAGATCGAGAGGAAACTCCAAACGGTCAGGAACAGGATCAAGAGGTTGAAGGAGAGCCTCAAGGAAGTCGAAAAGGTCGATGTGGGCCTCAAGCTCGTGGAGCTAGAAAAAGACATAGAGTTCTTGAGGGAGAGATTAAGAGAAGCTGAGAAGAGGGAAAGAGAGGTGGAAGTGCTCAAGAAAGAACTCAGAGAACTGAAGGAGAGAGAAGAGGAACTTTATTCTAAAAGGTCTAAGTTGGAGAAGGAGCTCTTGAGGCTCGAGAGGAAGGAAAGTGAGATAGAAGAGTACTTGGATCATCTCGATAAGAGGTTGGAGGAAAAAAGGAAGAGTCTGAAGGAGGTCCTCGGAAAGATGGGAAAGGGGACGAGGGAGATCCTTAAGATGGGAAAGAGAGGTGTCATAGGTCAAATAACTTCTCTCTTCTCCGTTCCAAAAACTTATGAGAAGGCTATATGGGCCTTGGTGGGTGGAAGAAGGAACATCATAGTGGTGGAAAACGAGGACGTGGCAATAGAGTGCATCAAGTATTTGAAGGAGAACAAGCTAGGCTTCGCCACCTTTCTCCCCTTGTCAAGGATAAAGGAGAGGGAGATCAAGAAAGTGAGGGGAGAAGGGATCATAAGCATGGCAAAGGATGTGGTGGAGTGCGAAGATAAATATGAGAAGGTCATCAACTGGCTCTTCGGCGATTCCGTCATCATAAAGGATCTCTCGGTGGCGAAGAAATATGATGGTTTGAGGATGGCCACTCTAGATGGAGACCTGGTGGAACCCAGCGGGTTGTTCAGGGGAGGTTACAGGAGGGAGGTCATCGGGGACGAGGCGAGCCTGAGGAAGAGCATCGAGTCCTTGGAAAGAGAGAGGGAGAGGTATGGGGAGTTCCTGAGGAAGTTATCCTCAGAGAGGAAGGAAGTGGATGAAGAATTGGAAGGGTTGAAGAGAAACCTGTGGGAGGTGGAGAGAGGGATCGCGGAAAGGGAGGCCACATTAAGGGAAAAGGAGGTGGACTCTAAGGAAATCTTGGGGATGAGGTTGAGGTTGGGTGAGAGGGAAAGGGAGTTGGAGAGATTGAAGGCTTTAAGGGGAGAAGAAAAGGAATTGGAAGTGTTGAAGAACGAATTGAGCTCCCTCTTGGTGGAAGAGAAGAGCTTGCTCAGAGAGAAGGAGATGTTGGAAAGGGAAGCGGAGAGGCTCAAGAGCATCATGAGGGGTTTGACCAAGGAGAAAAAAGACTTCGAGAAGATGGGTGTAGAGAAAAGGGAGGAGCTCAAAATCAAGGAGAGGGAGTTGAAGAAGCTCAAGACAGAACAGGAAAAGTTCTACAAGAGGTTGAAGGGGCTCTATGAAAGAAGGGTGACCCTAAAGGGAAGGATAGAGAGAATGGAGAGGAGGTTGAAGGAGCTGGGGTGGAGGATAGAGAAGCTGGAAAAAGAGAAGCAGAGAAGGCAGATAGAAAGAGCAGGTATCCTGGCGAAGCTGGAGGGTCTCAAGAAAGAGTTCGAAGAGTACGGGTTTGAGATGAAGTTGGTGAGGGAGGGCCTCCATTACCTGGAGAGGAGGAAGAAGGAATTGGAAAGGGAATTAGAAAGGTTCGGGCCCGTGAACCTCAAGGCGCTGGAGACCTATAATGAGGTGAAGGAGGAATATGAGGAGTTGTTGGAAAAGGTGGAGAGGTTGGAAAAAGAGAAGGAGGAGATCTTGAGGACCATAGAGGAAGTGGAGAAGGAAAAGGAAAAGGCCTTCATGTCCGCCTTCCAAAGGGTCAAGAAGAGTTTCCTCGAGATTTACAAGAAGCTCTCAGGAGGGGAGGCGAAGGTCTCCTTGGATGAGGAGAAGCCACTAGAGGGGGGAATGGACCTCCTAGTAAAACCTCCTGGACGGAGGTTCATGCCCTTGAGGTCCCTCTCGGGAGGGGAGAAGACCATCGTGAGCCTCGCCTTCATCTTCGCCATTCAAGAGTTCTGCCCTGCTCCCTTCTATCTCTTGGACGAGATAGACGCGGCCTTGGATAAGTTGAACTCACAAAAGCTGGCGGAGATCCTGAAGGAGCACTCAAAAAAAGCCCAGGTCATCATCATAAGCCACAACGACGAGATCGTGGCAAGGGCGGATTATCTTTATGGTGTTTCCATAAACAGGAGGGGGATCTCCAACATAGTGTCCATCAAGTTGTGAGGGCTAAAAGGAGGTTCCAAAAGTCGAAGACGAACCAGATGGGCCTCACCACTATGTCCCCCTTCATCAGGGCCTTGAGGAAGATGGATAGGAGATTGACGTATCCCAGAACCAAGGAGAGCCCTTTCTCGTCCCTCACCTCCTCGAACTCCTGAAGGAGCTCGTCCACGAACGATAAGTCCAATTTCAAGAAAACGGAGTAATTTCCCTCCTCGAACCTCACCTCCTTCAGGGTCCTGTTCTCAACGTCCAAGAAGATGCTGGTGCACCTCGTCCCATTATAGGTTATGTTGACCAGAATATCCTTATTCAAACCTGCAAGGGCCTCTATCAAGGGATTTCCCTCATAACTCAAGTTCAAGCTTTGATTCCACCCCATCATGTCCTGACACATCTCCCAAAAAGAGGCGTGGCTGACCCCGATGAGGAAGAGGAGTAAAAGGAATATGAGCTTCCTCATATGGGACCGCCCGGATTCGAACCGGGGACTCCCACCTCGTAAGGGTGGTGTCATAGCCACTAGACCACGGGCCCGAAAGTGGGTGGGCGCGCCTTGAGGTGGAACTCCTGGAAAGGGAAGATTGTCCACCCCCTTCGCTCCACCCCGCACCCCCATGAGCACGCCACGGAGCGCTTACCGCTGCTTCCTTCCGGACC
>JAGHCF010000079.1:0-5666 GCA_021160605.1 Nanobdellota archaeon
ATTATGATCTCTTTAAGAGTTTCATGGACGAGTTCGAGAAGCTCAGGGAAGAAGCAGTAGTCCTCCAAAGACTCCTCAATAAGGTTATCGAGAAACTTTAGTCGTTAACTTTTTATACTTCTCTTGCGTAGAGAAATGCATGACGGATGGTCTCTTCACCGGAGTTGTTGAGAGCCTGCAACAAATGGGCTTCTTCGACGTGCTCCTACCATTTCTACTGATCTTCGCTATCGTCTACGGGATCCTAGAGAAGACGAAGCTCTTCGAGGAGAGACATGACATCAACGCTACCATAGCCTTCGTCATTGGCATGATAGTGATAGGGACCTCATGGGTCCTGGGAGTCCTCTCCGGGTTTCTTCCATGGGTAGGACTACTTTCAGTGTTGTTCGTGTCATTCTTGTTGCTCATAGGGCTCTTCTGGGGAAAAGCGGAGGAGTTCTCCAAGAGCAATTTGTTAAGGTGGGGAGGGACCGCAGTGGTCTTGATAGCATTTATCTTTGTCCTACCGCCCCTGCTAGGATTCAACATATTCGGCGCAGGGACCTTTGGTGGCATGACCACAGCTGACTGGGGAGCTCTCATGGCCATCTTCATCGTCTTCGGCCTCATACTTTACATAGCCAAGCCGAAGGAGGGAGGAAAGAAAGAGGGATGAGCAATGGTAGTGATGGAGTGGCTCAACGCTATATGGCAGGGCTTCCAGGTCCTGACGCCAGCAGGCATACAACCAGAGTACTTCTGGTCCACTTTTTTACTCATTTTTGCCCTCGTTTACGCGTTGCTAAGTAAGGTGAAGCTTTTCGGAGAAGGGTTGGAGGAAAAAGGGAAGGGGATCAACGCGATCATAGCCCTCGTTTTTGCCTATTTCACCGCTAGTTCTGCCTTTGCAACCATCATCATCTCCAAGATGGCGCCGAACTTAGGAATGTTCCTTGTGGCTCTCCTCACCTTGGTCATGGTGTTCTCCTTCCTCTCGGAGAACTTCGAGAACTACAAGTGGTTAGTGATCATCATAAGCATCATAGGTTTCGCCTACGTCCTTTGGAGCGCGTTCTCAGGAGTTCCAGGGGTGACTGGTGTGAGCATAACGATGGAGGATTGGGGAGCGATCATAGCCCTAGGGATCGTCATTGGATTGCTCGCCTACGCCTTCAAGAAGTGATGAGGGATGGCTGAGACCTTCATGGAAGCGGTTGGGGTCTTCAGGTACTTCGGATTCCAATACTTGATGGTCCCGCTTCTCGTCTTCGTCCTGGTTCTAGGTTTCCTTCAGAGGACCAAGCTCCTAGGGGAGAAAGCGGACTTGAACGCCGCTGTCGCCTTGGCAGTGGCCTTCTTGACCATGATGGTCCCCGGATTCGTGGACTTCGTTTATACTCTTATTCCCTTCTTTGTGGCCTTCATAGTCATACTCTTCGGAGCTGCCTTGGTCTTCATGCTTCTGGGGGCGAAGGCGGAGGACATCTTCGCCTTCACTAAGAGGCCAGAAGTGACCATGATCCTGCTCGTTTTGGTGGTCATCATCACCTTCTACGTCGTAGGTCAACAATTCGGTTACCTTTTCTCTCCCTACGCGAATGTGACTAATGAGAGCAGGGCAAGAGTCACACAGGAGGCATTTCAACGCATAGTCAATCCGAAAGTCCTGGGCACGGTCATTTTCTTAGTGATAGTGGCCATAGGGATTTATCTCTTAACGGTCCCGAAGAAGTAGGTCACTTCTTGCTCTTAACAACTTCTTTCAACTCTTTTATACTCTCGCTTAGGGTGGGGATGAGTTTTCCCATGACCTTCTGAAGCGCCTGGATCTCCACGTTCACGTCCTGCATGGCCTTCCCATACTCCTCCACCTTCGCTGCCATACCCGCCTCTATCCCATCTATCCTGGACTTGAAATCATCTATCCTCGCGTTCAGATTCTCAATTTTCTTCTCGATTTCCGCCTTCCACTTCTCCAAAACGGACAATTTCTCTTCCACCTCATCCCACTTCTCCTCAATTATCTGTTCAAGTATCCTTTCGATTTCCTCCACGCTCTTCCTCTCAGGGGCCCCAACAGGGGCTGTCTCCAGGGTCGGAGCCATGGGAGCGGTAAGGGTCTCTGTTCCAGGGGTAGGAGGTGTGGGGAGGGCTGGAGGAGTCTCCGGAGGCGCTACGGAGGTCTTCAAGTCAGCTTGAGATAAGGCATTCCTTATGCTTTCGAAATCGTATCCCTCTGCCCTCAATTGATTGATGATCTGATCATTAGTTAACCCTCTGCTCCTCAAATCTATGACCTCTTTCACGGGAACAGGCTTAGGGGTCGGCTTCTCTTCCTTTTTCTTTCCGAAAGGGAACATTCACACCCTCCCCATCTCCTTCCTTATCAGCTGAATCGCCTCCTCCTTGGTCAAGTATCTAGTAGGGTCTAACAAGTTAATATATCTTTCCAAGACCTTGACATCCTGGACCTTCGCCACATTTTCCAGTTCTTTAATAATGTTTTTCACCACGGTCTCCAGCTCTTTTACCAACTTCTTGAGTTCGTCCACATCTGCATTGAAGTCCGATACCATCTCCTTAATCTCCTTGTATCTGCTCAAGGAACTCTCGTCCACGATCTTTATCTTCGTAGATAACTGGTCATACCTCTCCTCTAATAATCTCACCCTACTCATGAGTTGATTGACCTGCTGGTACAAAAACTGCACGTAATTTTGCTGGTTTTCCATGAAGCACCACAATTTTTAAATCGCTAAGTATAAGACATATTGAGCGCATTTAATACTTTTCGATGATGAGCCATGAAAAAACCATGTTCTTACACCGTGGAAATCGAGGGGAACCAGAAGAATCTCATCGTGAATTGTGTGGGTTGCATGTTCTACCCGAGCTTGGAAGATAATTTCACGTGCATGGAGAGGGTTGTCAACTACATCTTGGAGGCGGGGGCTCCCACCAACATCATCCTTTCCAGCACCAGGAATTTCATCTATCCGAAGGAACAAGCGGAGATGTTGGCGGAGGTGGCCACTACTTATAAGGTATTGACTAAGGAGAAGAACGTGCTGGACATAAATAGGTTGGCGCCCTTTAATCGTGCAGCCTTGGGGGAGAGGATAGGGATGGTGAGGGACATAGTGCTGGGCACTTTGAGAGGGGATCCCATCGGGGCCTACGTTAAGGCATTGAGGGAATTGAGGAGGCAGAAGGCAAGGTATGAGTTGGCCCCACCAGGGGAGAAGAGGGACCTTCAGTCCTTCATCTCTGTTCTGAATGACATCGTGGGGACCTTAGAAGGGACGAAGCTCATAAAGAGGGCGATGCCGAAGATCCCTGGATACTCTGTGGGCGATAGGTCAATTTACAGGGACATCTTCGAACCCTTGATAAAGCCCAACTTCATGCTCACGAGGCTCATGGCAGAACCCCCTGCTAAAGCTGTGGAGATCGATTCCTACACCATAGGAAAGTTCGATAAGTCGGATGTCACCATCTTGAAGGTCCCTGACAAGGTCCAGCTCCTCTACCACATCATCCCTCCAGAGTTTAGGTTGGATGAGGCAGAGTACGCCTTGTTAGATGAGGCCAGGAACATCTTGGCAAAGCACAAGCCCACGGAGAAGGAGTTCGTCGACCCTAAGCGGACGAGGGACGTCTTCTTCAGCATAAGCAGGGACCTCCTGGAACAACTGGCTAAGAGCAAGGGGATGAACCTGAAATATAAAGAGATAGAGAGGTTGGCCAGGATCTTGGTGAGGCTGACCGTGGGTTTTGGTCTGGTGGAGGTCTTGTTGGAGGACGAGCTGGTGGAGGATGTTTACATAAACGCGCCCATAGGTTCTGAGCCCATCTTCGTGAAACACGCCAAATACGGGGAGTGTTTCACCAACATCATACCGAGCTACACCGAGGCAGAGGCATGGGCCTCCAGGTTCAGGATGGTCTCAGGGAGACCATTGGATGAGGCCAATCCAGTGTTGGACACGGAAATCATAACCCCGACGGTGTTCGCTAGAGCTACTGCAGTCCAGAATCCTTTGAGCCCCCATGGCCTCTCCTTCGCCTTTAGGAGGCACAGGGCCAAGCCGTGGACCCTTCCTTTATTCGTGAAGAACAAATTCCTCTCCCCCCTCGCCGCAGGGCTGATATCCTTCTTAGTGGATGGAGCCCGCACCATGCTCATAGGAGGAACGAGGGGTTCCGGGAAGACGAGCCTCCTGTCCGCTATAATGGTGGAGATCATGAGGAAGTATAGGATCATAACAGTAGAGGACACATTGGAGTTGCCAGTCTCTCAACTCAAGGATTTGGGTTTCAACATCCTGTCCATGAAGGTGAGGAGCGCCATAACAGGGGGGAAGGCGGAGATGAGTGCTTCTGATGGCATAAGGACCGCCTTGAGGTTGGGTGACTCCTGCTTGGTTATAGGGGAGGTGAGGAGCAAGGAGGCAGTCGCTCTGTACGAGGCGATGAGGGTGGGCGCCTTGGCCAACGTGGTCATGGGTACCATACACGGGGATAGTCCCTATGGGGTGTTCGACAGGGTGGTGAACGACTTAGGGGTCCCTAGGACAAGTTTCAAGGCAACAGACATAATAATCATCGCGAACAAGCTGAGGAGCCCTGGAATGATAGAGGAAATGAGAAGGGTGGTGAGCATAACTGAGGTGAGGAAGCACTGGGAGGAGGACCCCATAAAGGAGAAGGGATTCGTGAACTTGATGGAGTATAACGCGAAGAAGGACACCTTAGAGCCCACACCTGCTTTGTTGGAGGGGGAGAGCGAGGTGATAAAGGCGGTGGGTTCTAGGGTGAGAGAGTGGATAGGGAATTGGGACAGGATATGGGATAACATCCTGTTGAGAGCCAAGATAAAAGAGCTCATGGTGAAGTATTCGGAGAAGGATCCGAGCATCCTAGAAGCGGATTTCGTGATCATCGCCAATGACATGTTCCACAACATATTCGCGAGGTTAGCGGAGGAACAAGGTTATCCAGAAAGCGAGAGGGTGCTCGAGGAGTTCGAGGCCTGGTTGAGGAAGAAGGTGAGGAGATGAAGGACATCGAGGAACTCTTCGAGAAGTATTTGGGAAAAAGAGAGGGAGAGGTGAGCAGGGAGTTCAAGCTCTTCCTGAGGGATGAGAGGACGGAGTTCATGAAGAAGTTCGAGAAGTTATGCAGGTGGGCTGGGAGGATAATTCAGGTCAAGTTGGACGAAAGGGAGAGGAAGAGGTTGGAGAGTGCGATCGCCATAACCGGGATGAAGGTAAGGCCAGAGGACGTGGGAGCTCTTTCCCTCCTCTCCCTCCTCTTCATGGTCATCTTAACTTCCATCCTAGCCCTGATCGCCTTTCTCTTCAACCTTTTAACGGGAATCGTGCCCTTCATCATACTCGGACTGGGCGTGGGAGCGGTCTTTGCCCACAACTACATCAGGAAGCTGCCCATCTCCCTCATAGAGCAGAGGAGGGTGAGGGCCTCCAACGAATTGGTGCTGGCCGTCTTGTACATAGTTTCCTACATGAGACACACCTCTAACTTGGAGGAGGCGGTCAGGTTCGCCGCTTCGAACTTAGAGGGTCCCTTGGCCAACGACTTCACCAAGCTCATATGGGACATCCAGGCGAGGAAATATTCAGACATAAACGACGCGTTGAACCACTACGTGATGAACTGGAAGG
>JAGHCF010000040.1:0-7715 GCA_021160605.1 Nanobdellota archaeon
GAAGGTCGCCGGTTCGAATCCGGCCGGGCCCATATGATAAAACCAGAGAAGGTCGGGAAGAGGGTGAGGGAGGAACTCACGGAGTTTCAAGAGGAGTTCAAGAAATATCTCGCCAACTTCATAACAGGTGCTCTGGCCTTCGTCGCTGCCTTGTTGTGGAGGGATGCCATAAGCTCTTTCCTTTTAAGATATAAGGAATACATAGAAAACAGCCTCCCATTCAAGGAGCTATGGGTGACTCAATTCCTCGTCGCATTGATAGTCTCTTTCATAGCGGTCTTCGGCATAGTCCTCATGAGCAGGCTCATGAAGACGAAGAAATAGTTTTTGCCAATTTTAATAAAAGAGGGAGGGGTAGAGAAATCATGGAGCCCTGGAAGCTCCCTCCAAGGATAAAGGTGTTAGAGGCCCTTGGGGCGATAGCCGATGGGAGGGTGAAGCTTGAGGATGGGAGGGCAAAGGTCATGGGATCTGATGGGAAGAGGGAGTATGAGGTGAAATTTGACCTGAAAGAGAGGAAGATAGACTCCAATGATAACGGGTCCGTATTTAAGGGATACTTAGGATACCCATCCATCGCTGTCCTGATGCTCAAAAGAGTTCTCCCTTTTGACGAGAAGATCTCCGAGGCATTGAAGGGGATAAGGTGGAGGGAACTAAATGAGAAATACAAGTCCTATTTCAAGACAGAGTTCGTGGTTAAGCGAATCGCGGAGAGGAGAGGAGTGAAACAGGAAAAGATCGACGAGTTCGTGGAGAGGGTCCTGGAGGAGATCAAGAAATGGGGTTTCAAGAAGTATACTTAAGGCTCTGTAGGAAAATAAAGATAAAGGCGAAGGCTAGTGAGGAACTCTCCTATCACGTAGACGTACTGGAGTGGGACGTAGAACCAGAATCCATAGCTGGATTTGCCCGACTGACCTTCTTCCTTTCCTTCCTCCTCTTCTCCCCTTTGTTAATGTATCCCTCCCTCACGAGCCTGTTACTTTGGGTTCTCTCGCCGTTCGCATTGGCACAATTGGTCGGCGATTACCCCAAGATCTTGGGGAGAAGGAAGTTAATGAGGGCTATGGACGCGGCCCCTTTTGACCTCGCCCTGCTCTGCTCGAGCTTAAAGGAAAATCCGAACCTGGAAAGGGCGATAGGATTCGTCTCCGAGTTCGGAGAGGGAGAGATCGCTGAGGACATGAAGAGGTTGTTGGTGAAGGTGCTCTCGGGAAAAGAGGTGGATGCCAGAAGAGGTCTTGAGGAATTAGGAAAGAAATGGGGGAGGTATTTTCCTTGGTTTCGAGAAGCGATAAAGGACATCCTCATGAGTTTAGACGAGAAGGATAGAGAGAGAAAGAGGATGTTGGATAACGCCCTCTCTAGGCTTCAGAGAGGCATAAGGATCTCTTATCAAGAATTCATTCAAGAGATGAGGGTCCCCACGATGCTTATCTTCTCAGTTGGAGCTGTCTTGCCCTTGATAATTATCTCCATGCTCCCCATCATCTCCATCTTCTCCCAAGTCTCCCCTCTCCTCCTGCTCTTCCTCTCCTTGGCGACTTCTCTGGGCATGGTCCTTTACTCTAACTATGTATCACTGAAAAGGCCTCCCCTCATGTTCTCCGAGCCCGAGTTCGGGGAGGAGAGACCTTTTCTCCTATGTCTCTCCATCTCCCTCTTCTTCCTGACACCCTTCCTCCTTTACTCGTTGAGATTATTTGGGATCTACATCTCGATTTCTGAGAAGCTCGTCCCCATCTCCCTGGTCCTTGGGACAGGTTCCTTCCCTGTCTCTTACTTCTTCTTCTCCTATGCGAACTTCAGGAGGAAAAGGAGAAAAGTAAAGGAGTTAGAAGAAGGAGCGATCTCGTTCATGGAGAAGCTCGTGGTGAGGTTAAGGGAGGGGAGGAGTCAAGAGGAGGTCATAAGTGAAGCGAGGGGGAAGGGAGAGTTCGGAAAGCTCTTAAGGGAGTTAAAGGGGCGCATGAAGGTCTTCGGTCTTAAGGAGGCCCTAGATGTGGACGTTAATTCCAAGCTCGTGAAGGTCTTGTTTCACGCCTTAAAGCGTTCCCAAGAACAGAGTATAAAATTGGCCTCTGAAAGCGTGGGATTCCTGTTAGAGCAACTCAGGGACTTGAGGCTCATGAGGAGGCAAATGGAAGTCGAGTTGAAGAAGTATGTGGACATGCTGCTCTACACCTCCATGTTCATTCTCCCTGTTATAGCTGGAGTGGGAGTGAGGACCCAAGGGGCGATCATGGAGAGGATAAGAGACATACCCCTATTTCAGGTGACCCCACTTGACATGCTCACTCTGAAGTGTATAGTGGGTCTCTACGTAGTGACTTCCTCCCTAGCTATGCTCTATCACGCCAGGACCATCTCGGGAAGAAAGGAGATATGGGCCAACTCTCACAGGTACATCCTCCCTCCTTTGGTCATATGTTCCCTCTCATTCCTATGAAAAAGCATAAATAAGTTGAGGGTCTCTTACAAAGCATGAATCGAAAGGGCATTGAGGGGCTCCCCTTCAAGTACGTGGTGGTAATCCTCACTGCTGCTTTAGTGATCTCCATAGTGCTCGAGATGCTCGGGATCCTGAAGACAGGGATCCTCCACTCGGTGAAGGTGTTGAACGAAACATTGAATGAGAGCCTCATATGATCGAGGTCCCTTTTCAGCTCATCATCTCCATCCTCATCATAGCCTTCATCCTCTCTATTTCTTCCCTGGAAATCTCGCTCTTGCTGGACTTCAAACACAAGAAGGAGTTGGAAGATTCTGCCCAAAAGATAGGAAGAGAGATAGAAATGTTGGTCGGCCTCGGCGAGTACGGATCGAGCTCCAGGGTGAATATCTCTTTTTCCAAGGGCGTTATCGAAGTGGACGAAGAAAGAGATGAGATCGTAGTGCGTCTGGGAGACTGGAAGAAGGTATATGCTTTAGATGTAGACGTGCTCTACAGCTTGGAGATAGACGCTGGAAGACACGAGATAGAGTTGCATTATGGTCCAGGAGAGTGGAAGGAGAACACCATCATCTTTTCTTAGAACGCTCGAATCCCAAGAGGGAAATCGTTAGGCCTGTTAAGAAGCCCGCTAGGATGTACACGTAACTGCTGATTCCCTCCTTCGCCTCTGCCTCCACTCTTTCCCTTATCAGAACTCCTGGCTCTTCCTGAACCTCTTCTTTTCCCACAATAGCATTTACGAGGTCCTTAGATATCTTAGCGAACTCTTTGGCATAACTTAAGAAGACTAAGCTCTGATAGGGATCGTCGTACGCCTTAGCATATTCATAGTAAGAGATGGCCAAAACAGGGAGAAGGCCTTCTGACTTCGCGTCCTCTATAGCCCCTTCCACATCCACTTTTTTCTCCTCAACTTTAGAAGATAGAGCGGACTGGGAAATGCCCCTTATCTCCATGGCCAAGTTCGCTTCCGCTAAGGCCTTTAGGGATTCAAAGATGGAAAAAACGTACTTTCCGTCTTCATAGGCGGATTCCGCCTTATCTAACTCGCTCTGGGCACTCTCCAACAAACTCCCAGAGGCTACGGTCCCCGCATAGGCTATCCATATTCTCGCTTCCTCCAACCTTCGTTGGGCGAGTTGTGAAAGTTGTTTCACATCGAACGTGGCGTTGAATTCTCCACTAAATCTGTCCAGGACTGAGGCCCATTGTTGGGAGGTGAGGAGTCTCACCTCAGCGAAGGCGTCATAATACAGGGCGGTGTCGTAATCACCCGTGTAATACTCCTTGTAGGCCTCATCCAGTAAGTCGTCCGTCTCCCTGAGCCTGTCCACAGCTACTGCCAGTAACTCCACATCATAGATGTGGTCCACTTGCTTGCTCTCCAAGATCTCTTGTTCTACAACTTCCTTATAATTAGCTGTATCATCCACATCCTTCTTCACGTCATCTCTCGAGGCGTAACCACCAGTGTAGTAGAGAGTGAGTTTATAAGCGTAGTTGGAGTTGATGAGGGACCTCACAGCATAACTTGCAGCGGAGTAATATTGGCCTATGGAATAAAGTTCTTCCGCTTGGTCCATGAGTTCAGAAGCTTGATCGATCAAGTTCTTCACGCTCTGATAGTTCGTATAGCTCAATCCTCCTCTCCCCAGCTGCTCTGTAGAGTTAGCCAACATCTTCCTCGCTTCGTCCATGATCATCTTGGACATCCCTTTCATGAGGCCTATGTACTCGGAGGTCACTATATGGGCTGGCTTCCTCTCTCGAACTATCTCATAGCCCGTCATTTCCTTGAAAGCATCTTCTATCTCTGAGACCTCCATGACTTTGAGGCCCCAGTTCTCTAAGGCGTATTGTGATACGTTCACGGGGATTATCCTGGTCTCCGTCTGGGTTATTGGTCCTATCCTAGTCGTGTGTGTCTCTTCAACGTAACTTATGCTCTGGCCTTTGGGTATTAGTACGTAATCCGCACCGGCTTTATAAGCCGCTTCCGCTTTAGCTAAGATCCCTCCAACCGGACCTATAGAGCCGTCCGGGTTTATGGTCCCCGTGATCATCACATTGGAATAAACAGTGAGGTTCAACAAGGCGGCCATGGTGGTGACGGCCATTGCTGCCCCAGCGGAGGGTCCGCCGACGATGGGATAATCGGATTTTATGATATAAAAGAAGTCGAAATCCGAGCAGTCCATCCTCAATACCTCACAAGCCACCTCTTGGGCCAACCTAGCGCTCGCTTGAGTATCTATTTCCGTGAGTGGGAGGGTCATGATGAAAACGTTTCCCGTTCCATTCTTCACCTCTACCCAAAGGTCTGCCACCACCCCTACCTCTCCACTCTCCGTTTGCATTACTCCTAAGATTTTGGTATGAGCAGTAGCACCGTGAGAAATGCCCAAGAGGAACAGGGAAAGGAAAAGCGCCGTCTTCTTCATGGCCTCTTCCACCTCACCTCATAGTAAGTCACGTCTCCCTCATCGTCCACTACGCCTATGAGCAAACTCTTCCTCACGGAATGAGCCACCCTATTCATGGCAGCGAACCTCTTCCAATCGAAGATGTCGTTCTCATTGACCGCAAAGAGGACCCACTTCGCGTGATCCTTGCCTGGGACGTCGCCCCTATCGTAAACTCTGAAGTCCGCTCCATACTTCAAGGCGGTCTTCGTTATGTACCCCCTCTTCCTTATGTCCCTGTAAACGCAGAACCTTACCCAGAATCTTGGCTCCAGTTCTGCAGCCAGTTTCAGGAGGGCGTCGTAGTCCAACTCCTCTTCCCCCTTGAACACCTTCAGCTTCTTCCTTTCCACTAAGTAAAGGGCTTCGACTAGGGAGAGGGTCAACTTATTCTCTTCTAGTGTCCCATATTTTCCCTTGTTATACAGCTTACTCGCCTCCTTCTCGTCCCTGATCACCACTTTGTTCCCCACTAGATAGCCGAGCATGGGAATGAAGAGAGCCCTCTTTCTTAAAAAGCTTACTTAGCATAGGGATAGGTGACTTTTTTCCTCAGTAGGAGGAAGGCAATGGAACTAAGTACTAGAAGGGAGAAGACGAAGTAAATCCACCCGAGTTTTGGAGATAAGAGAAAGGCTGGGGAAAGGAAAGGTGTTTTGACGGTGAGGTTCAACATTCCTTCTCTCACCCTAACGCCATTTGAGGAGATCTGATAGGAAAGGTAAAAGTTGCCGGTTTCGTTCGGATATATGTCCAAACTCACTTCAGCTTCTCCAGGAGGGACCTCCACTATCTTGAAACTCTCAAGGGCTCCGGAAAAGTTAAGTTGTTCCAGTGAGAAAGTGTAGGTCTTGTTGAAGTTAGACTTGTTTCTCACCTTCACTTTCCATGGGATGCGGGAATTTGGGGTCCCAAAGAGGGTCTCCGAGAACTCGAACTCACTCTCCTCGCTCTCTTCTCTCTCCACGATCACCTGGGAATGAACCTCCTCGCACCTCCAGAGAGAAAGGGAACAAACTTTGAGGTTATAATCGTAACTTCCTCCCTTCAGGTCATCGGGATCGAAGCTGAGGTTAAGTTCTACGATTTCTCTTTTTGGAACCTCCACGTAGCTGTAATTGAACTCGGAAAGGTATTTCGGAGGAAGTATTTCAAAAACGTCGTCGTAGTTCCCTATGTTGGCCACTTTCAATGTCAAGGTACCTCTCTCCTTCACTATGAGCACGTCCGGTTCTAAGTCCACCAGGAACCCCTTGTCTGAGGAGGAGACCGTGAAATACTCTGCTTTAGTTATACCATGATCCCTCCCTCTCACCTCAACCTCAAAGTCATAGAAACCTTCCTCTGAGGGGACCTTGAAGTAAAGGGATAATTCATTCCTTCCCTTCTTCAATTCTCTAGTGCTCAAGATGAACTGTTCCCCGTTCACATAGTATTGGATGAAGGCTGGCATGTCGGATGGGGAAGTTATGACCACGTCTGCCCTTCCCACTTCTCCCGGTATGTAGATGGCCTTGTCGAAGGATATCTCTAAAGAGAGATAGGAGAAAGCAGGAGCTAGGAGGAAAAACATAAGAACCGGTGATAGCTTACGCATATTTACTTACTGGTAGTAAAGACTTTTAAAGGTTTCTGGCAAGCCTTTTTTAACTCTCATAAACAAAAAAACTCATGATCGTGAAAAACGTAGAGGCCTTTGACGGAATTAGTTGGCACCCAAGAGTATATGAAATGATAAGTGATGTGTTAAAGAGCGCTAAGAAAGCGAACTCTATCGGTGAATTCGGTTGTGGTACTGGGAGGATGGCTTACACATTGGCGAAGAGATTCAAAAAGAAGCACTTCATGGCTTCTGATGTGAACGAGCGTTTCATAAGATATGCCAAAAGAAAATATAGGCTCCCAAACCTGAAATATCACGTCTTAAACGTGGAGAAGATGAACCTGAGAGGAGAATTTGACTTTGTCTACACGATTTATCTATTACATCACCTAAAAGACCAGAGGGAAGGTGTGAAGAAAGTATATAACTCCTTAAAGGACAAAGGACTCTGGTTGATAGTTGAACCTAATTCCTTCAACCCCCTTGTTTTTCTCTTTCAGAAACTGATAAAAGAAGACATCTTCAGGCCCAACCTGATAAGTAGATTAAAGCTCAAAGTTATGAGGAAAGGTTTTTTCTTTTCCTCACTAAACGTGGATGACTCGCTTGGAAAGTTCTTCAAGAGAATGGAAAAATTCCCTTTGTTCGGAGGAAGCCTTTACCTTCTGATCAAGAAAAGCTGAATGGGGCCGGGGAGATTTGAACTCCCGCGAGCGGGTCGCCTCGCTCCAGCGGGTTTCCTCATCCTGACGTCAGATGACCCTCTTACCGTCACTGGAGCCCGCCAGGCTACCTGGCTACCTCACGGCCCCCTAAGAGCAAGGTTAAAGTGTCACATTAAAAAACTTTTCACAGTTGATCCTCGTCTCCCCTCCTTTTGATATTCAACATAGGAATAAATGATTACATAAGTCACAACCGAAAGCGCGGGAACAAGGACGAAAAACAACGCGTAACCCGGGAAAAACGTTCCAACAAGAGTGATCATTCCAGCGACCTTAAACAGCTTTCCTCCGATTTCGTGAGTCTTCTTCCATACTTTCTCGCTGCTCAAAGTCCAGGGAGTTCTTATACCTATGAACCAATTCCTTCTCGCATTCTCACAAAGAACTCCGGAATAAAAGAACAAAAGTCCGAGCCCGATTGGGATAATCACATTCGGATTCATTTTGACCCCGAGGTTCCAGAGAAC
>JAGHCF010000067.1:0-5746 GCA_021160605.1 Nanobdellota archaeon
GATAGGAAGAAGCTCGAAGAGTTGAAAAGAAAGGCGAAGGAGATCAGAGAGAAGTTAAAGAAGGTGAAAAGGGGAACAAAAGCCCATGCGGAACTGAGCGAGAAACAATTAGATTTGAGCCTGGAGCTATCCAAGTTGGAACTACTCCCCTCTCTCTTCACTTTCATTCCATTCCTCTTGTTATTTCTCTTCATGAAATCCAGGTATCAGAACGTCCCGGCTTTCATCGTTTTGCCTTTCAGCCTCCCAGTAATAGGGAACGATATAGGGTGGTTGCTAACTTATTTAATATCCTACATGATATTTTCCTCTGTGATGAGGAGGGTTGAAAGATGGTTCTCATAGTAATATCGGGTTCCGCAGGAGCGGGAAAGACCACCGTCGCGAAGCACTTGGCGAAGAAATTCAAGTTACGATACTTCTCGGCTGGGAATTATTTCAGGGAACTCGCTGAAAAACATGGTTTTGAAGACTTCATAAAATGGCATGAGTACGTGGAGAAGCACCCAGAGATAGACAGGAAGGTCGATAACAGGGTGAAAAGAGAAGCGAGGAAGGGGAACGTGGTGATAGAGGGGTGGATAGCGGGTCATGTGGTCAAGAAGGCGGACCTCAAGATATTCCTGAGAGTCCCATTAAAAGTGGCCGCGAAGCGCATCGCGGAAAGGGAGGGGGTCTCCTTGAGGAAGGCATTAGAGCACACTAAGAGAAGGGAGAGGTACACGAAAAGATACTTAAAGGAATATGGGATTGACTTCAACGACTTGAGTCCCTACCACGTGGTCATGGACACCTCCATTTGGGATATGGAGGAAAATAAAAAAATCATCGAATACATCGTGAAAACCCTGTTGAGGAGGGATAAGAAATGATGGAAATCGGAAGGATTTGTATGAAAACTGCCGGGAGGGAAAGAGGAAAGGTATGCGTCATCGTGGACATTTTGGACGAGAACTTCGTCCTCATAGATGGAAATGTCAGGCGGAGAAGGTGTAACATAGATCACTTGGAACCGACCCCCAAAAAGCTGGATATAAATAAGGGCGCGAGGACCGAGACGATCCTGAAGGCCTTAAAAGAAGCAGGGTATGAGATAGAACCTTGGAAGCTCAGGAAGAAGGAAAGGGCGAAGGAGCCGAAGAAGAAAGAGAAACCCAAAGCGAAGAAGGAGGAAAAGAAGGTCAAAGAGGAAAAGCCGAAGAAGAAAGCGAAAAAGAAGGCCAAGAAAAAGGAAGAAAAGCCAAAGAAGGGGAAGAAAAAAGCGACGGGGACTGGAAAGGCTAAGAAATCTAAGGGGAGAAGAAAGATCAAGACTAAGAAGGGTTAAATGAGCCGATATTTTATTAACTCCTCTTTCTCTTTTTGACCAATGGAGGTGCTCATTAAAAAAGAAGAAGAACCGGGGGCTCTGGGGTACTATCCTGAGGAGAGACCCATAGAGTATCACATAAAGTACGGGATCGTCAACCTAGACAAACCCTCGGGTCCTACCAGCCATCAGGTCACTTCTTGGGTGGCGAACATCTTAAATGTCAGGAAAGCTGGGCATTCCGGGACCCTAGATCCTAGAGTGACAGGAGTCCTCCCCGTCGGGCTTCAATTTGCTACCAAGGTGTTGCATGTCCTATTGCTAAGCGGGAAAGAATACATCGCCTTGATGCATTTGCACAAGAAGGTAGAAGAAGAAAGGATAAAAGAGATCATGAAGAGGTTCGTGGGGGAGATCATCCAAACTCCTCCAGTGAGGTCAAGGGTCAAGAGGGTCCCGAGGAAGAGGAAGGTCTATTATTTAGACATAATTGAAATAGATGGAAAGGATGTCCTCTTTAGGGCAGGAGTCCAGGCAGGGACCTACATAAGGAAGCTTTGCGATGACATTGGCAAAGAGTTAGGTGTGGGTGCCCACATGGAGGATTTGAGGAGGACCAAGGTGGGCCCTTTCAGTGAGGACGAAAGGTTAGTCACCTTACAAGATTTGAGCGATGCGTGGTACTTCTACAAAGAGGAAGGAAAAGAAAAGTTCTTAAGATATTGCATATTCCCAGTCGAGAAAGCCGTAGAACTCTTACCTAAGGTGTGGGTCACCGACGCAGCAGTCGCTTCTATCACTAAAGGAGCTCAATTAGCAGCCCCTGGTATTGTCAAGCTTCACAAGGAGATCAAGAAAGGAGATATGGTGGCGATCATGAGCCTGAAAGATGAGCTCGTCGCCTTGGCTCGAGCCCAGAGGAAAGGGGAAAAGATGTTGAAAGCAAGTAGAGGAATCGTTTGCAAGCTAGAGAGGGTGGTCCTTCCCCAACATTTATATAATCCAAAGAGATAGGTGGCAGAATGGAGAGGGAGGGCATGGAATACTCACTTTCCAGGATCGTTATCATCATGCTCCTCTTCTTGTTGATATATGGTGCTTCCCTTCTTCCCCCAGTTCTCTTCACGTATTATCTCTCTCCTCCCATCTACCTCCTCCCCTTCGTGCTCGTCCTTGACTTCTACCTCTTCCTGTTCTCCGCTGTCTTCCTGACAGGGGGGATAGTACGACTCTTAAGGATTAAGTACAAGGAAGGGGAATATAGATTGACCTTAAAAAATCCTCAGGTCTTCAAGTGGGTCTTGTTTCAAACGCTTTATTTTCCCATTGCCATGTTGTTGTATCTCCTTCACGCCTACGCCTTAAAGGAGATACACATAAAGCTCTGTGGGGCGAAGGTGGGGAAGGGTGTGACCATTGGAGGACTAATAACAGACCCATGTCTTTTTGAAGTAGGGGACTACACCATCATAGGCGGGTTGTGTACCATCTTGTCCCATTCTGGGGAAAGAGGGAAGGTCATCTTCAAGAAGGTTAAGATAGGTAAGAGGTGTCTAGTTGGTGAAAACTCCACCATCCTTTGCGGGGCCAGGATGGAAGATGGGAGTATTTTGGGGGCTTCTTCTCTGTTGCCCAAAAATAAGGTCTTAAAAGCAGGGAAGGTTTACGGTGGGGTCCCTGCCAGAAAGATAAAGTAATTTCGGTAAGCTTATAAAAGAAGGGGAGGTCAAAAAATACCAATGAGGTATTCCCTTTGGAAGCTGTTGGCCTTGTTCCTCCTCTTCATTTTCACTTATAGCCTCGGGCTGATCCCCTTGGTGTTCTACATAAAATTCATTCTTTCCTTCCTGGATCTCAACGACCTCATCCATCTCCTCTCCCTCCCATTTCTGATGGTTCTAGGATTCGTCATCTTCGCGCTCGGCGAAATCCTCTCTACTAGTGGGATGATATGGCTCCTGAGGTTAAAGTATGGGGAGGGGGTTTACGAGCTAAGTCTGGACGACCCGAGGATGTTTAAGTGGCTAGCCTACCAGACCATCTACTATCCGTTCGGCTATTTCCTTTACTCCTTAACAGTCGACCCCTTAAAGGAGATTCATTTGAAGCTCTGTGGGGCAAAGATAGGAAAGAACGTGACCTTGGGAGGATTCATAGCAGACCCCTGTCTGTTCGAAGTGGGGGACAACACCATCATTGGAGGGTTCTGTGAGATCCTCTCCCACTCGGCTGAGGGGGGGAAGTTAATCGTCAAGAAGGTGAAAATTGGGAGGAATTGTCTGGTGGGTGAATACTCCCTGGTCATGCCAGGCGTCAGGATGGAAGATGGGAGCATCTTGGGGGCCCACAGCCTGGCGACGAAGGACCAAGTGCTGAAAAGGAGAAAGGTTTATGGAGGAACTCCAGCGAGGTTGGTCAAATGATGAAGGCGATAAGGAGGATGCAGGAGAAGAAACTCAGGGGATTCGTTAGGTTACTTTATCATCACCACCCTTATTACAGGAGATTGATGAAGAAGCTAAAGCTCACGCCGGGGGATATAAAAAAGGTGGACGATCTCAAAAAGTTACCTCTAACGACGAAAATGGAGCTCAGGGAAAACCCAAAAGCCTTCGTTCTCCAACCCCAAAGGAAGACCCTGAGGAAGACCCTTTCCCTCAGGCAGAAATTGAGCGCGCTCCTGAACATGGAGAAGTTCAAGGAGAAGATGAAATGGGAATACGCCCCAGTCACCTTCTTCGCCAGCTCCGGGAGGGCAGGGACACCCACCCCTGCTTTCATGACAAGGTATGACTTGGAGCTCTTGAAAGTGAACACCATGGCGGCCATAAAGAGGATAACCAAAGGGATCAAGAGGCCTGTGGGACAGAACATGTTCCCCTTCGCCCCTCACTTGGCCTTTTGGCACGTGACCTTAGGCGTTTTAGATTACCAAGACATGTTCTGGATAGCTTTTGGAGCTGGAAGGACGGAGCTACAAGTAGATGTCATGGAGAAGTTCAAGGTGAACGTGATCGCTGGGATGCCCACTTTCGTGAAGCGGATATCAGACGTGATGGTGGAAAAGGAGAAGAGGTCTTATGTGAGGAGAGTGGTGCTAGGAGGGGAAAGTGCCCCGAAAGGTTTAGTCAAGGCGATCAAGGATAACTTCTCGAGGAATGGTCCAGAACCCCAGGTGATTCAGGGATATGGCCTCACGGAGTCCAAGATGGCCATCTTAGAATGCAGGGAGGGTTCGGGTTACCACATCTTTCCCCATATTCACATATGGGAGTTGGTGGATAAGAACACCTTCGAGCCCGTGGAGGAGGACGGGCTCATCGTCTTTAGTCACATAGACATGAGAGGGACGGTGTTCTTAAGGTATCTAACTGGTGATTTCTTGAAGGGGGAGATAGTGGAGGAAGAGTGCCCTTACTGCGGGTCAATGGTCCCCAGGATAGAAGGGAAAATAAAGAGGATAGTGGACATGGAAAAGAACTTGAGGTCCACCAAGGTGAAGGGGACCCTGATAGACTTAGACGTCTTCGACGAGATCCTCTCCGAAATAGAGGACATCGAGCAGTATCAGGTGATCATAAAGAAGGAGAACGAGTATGACCCTTACTCAAGGGACATAGTCGAAATTTATGTGGGACCCAAAAAGCACGTGATAAACATAGAGGAATTGGTAAGAATGGTAAAAGAGAAGGTGAAGAGTTACACAGAGATCACCCCGAGGATCAAGATAAAATCCCCATCTCAGATCTTCGAGGAGGTCATGGGTCCATTGAAAGGTGTTAGGGTGATAGATAAAAGGGAAAGAACTAAAGGCTAACTCACATCGATCATGTATACCTTACTCACCCCCTTTTCCTTCAGCTTTTTAGCCAAGGAGTTGCCACCATAGTATTTTCTCAACTCTCTAAGGTCCATCTCTTTCGCTCCATACTTTTCTATCAATAGACCTAACCCTATCATCGCGCTCTCTTGGGGTCTGTCTATGACTTCCTTCCTATCCATCCCTTGTTCCCTAAAGAGTTCGTCTAAAGTCCCTCCGACTTTGAGCGCCCCAAAATCCTTTCCTCCATAAACCACAAAGACGGACTCTTGTTTACCTACTTTCACATTGTAAACCTGCCAACCAAAGCTCACCTCCCCATTTATTTCCTTTACTTTTCCCTTGAATCCCAATTCTTTTAGCTTCTCTTCTACAAGCCTCTTCACCTCTTTAGCTCTCCTTTTATACGTCATGGAAAACTCACTTTGTGCTAACTTTATTAATGTTAAGGTAGAGGAATGGATATGGTGCATTATTATTCCGAGGAGCCAGAAGGGGAAAAGAGAGAAGGTAAGTTACTCGTCTGGATTAAAGGCCGATATTATGAGCTTTACACGCTTTCTGGGATATTCTCTTGGAGAAAGTTGGACAGGGGGACTAAATTGTTGGCAGAGAAC
>JAGHCF010000024.1:0-4961 GCA_021160605.1 Nanobdellota archaeon
CTCATCAAGAGAAGAGACCTTCGTTTTTTAAAAACATTAAGTTTAAAAATCGTTGAGGGGATGTGTTTATCGTCCACGGCCATAACGGTGGGGGAAACACCCGTTCCCATTCCGAACACGGAAGTTAAGCCCTGCCGTGTTGCTGGTTGTACTGTCCCGCATGGGATGGGAAGCCAGCAAGCCGTGGACACTTTTATCTTCTCAGGACCTCTTCCAACTTCTTACCTGTGAGGCAAGCCTTTGTCATCGACCTCAACTCTCGTTCCAGTCTATCAGTTAGTTTGATGAATTTGCCCTCGAAGGGGCCTCCTCTCCACCCCCTATGTTTGAGTTGCGTCTCATGATCCACATGAGCGGATATGTGAATGACTTTTTCCTCGCTCAGGATTTTCACGTGATACGCGCAGTTTAAGGAGCCCCTTCCCGCGTACGTCTCTACGGGAACCTGAAACTTCTTCACGTACTCGCTCTTTCGACCTACTATCCTCTTCTTCCTGTATCCCAGTAGATGGAGCATTTTCACGAAGCTACCCAAACAGCCCCTCGGCAGGGTAATGCGTATGGAATCCTCTCTCTCCCTCTTCACGTAGTCGTCCAGGGTCTTGTAGATGACTTCGCTCACAGAAAAGTATTTCTTCCCCTCTAATATAAATCTTCTTGGTGAAGAGAGAAGCCCTTCAGGAAATTAAGAGGCTCTTTTCCCTAGCGGAGAAAGTGTTCGATGAGAACCCGGAAAGGGCACACAGATATGTTTACATCGCCAGGAGGATTGGGATGAAAGCCAATGTGAGCATTCCCAGGGAGTTGAGGAGGAAATTTTGTAGGAAATGCCTTCATTTCCTGAAACCGGGAAAGAATTGCCAGGTGAGGATACACAAGCACAGGGTCATTTATAAGTGCCTTGATTGTGGGAACGTGATGAGGTTCGTGGTGAGAAGATGAAAGCCATGTGGATGAAAATTGTTGGACTAGTCCCAAAATTTTAAAAAGAGCCCGGAGTTGAACGATAACTATGACCACAGTTTACGACGTCCCAGCGAACCCCTTGATAGAGCTGGTGGCGGAGAAGTTAAAAGGGATGATAAAGCCACCAGAATGGGCCAAGTTCGTGAAGACCGGTGCTCATAAGCAGAGGCCCCCTGAAAGGGATGATTGGTGGTACGTGAGGGCAGCCGCCATCCTGAGGACCATTTACGTGAATGGTCCAGTGGGGGTGGAAAGGCTGAGGACGAAATATGGGGGGAGGAAGGACATGGGACACAGGCCGGAGAGGTTCGTGAAGGGGAGTGGGAACATAATAAGGAAGTGCCTTCAACAGTTGGAGGAATTGGGTTTCGTGAAGAAGGAGAAGAAGGGAAGGGTGATAACTCCAAAGGGGAGGAAGTTTTTGGACGATCTCGCTCACGAGTTGGTGAAAAAATGGCAAGAAACAAGTTGAAGTCCGTGAAGAAGAGGTTGATAAGCGCGGGCAAGTCCTGCAGGCCCGCCGTATTCTGGGCTATCTTGAGGAAGTTCGGGAAGAGGGGACACAGGTGGAGGTTGAACCCTCACAAGAGGAGGCACTGGAGGAGGAGCAAGATAAAGGTGTGAAGCATGAAGGAAGGAGAAGAGAGGATATACGTGGTGAACCTGAGGAGGAGGTTCAGGGAGAAGCCAAAGTGGAGGAAGACTCACTTCGCGGTCAAGGCATTAGAGGAGTTCATCCAAAAGCACACCAAGCTCATTCCCAAGGTAAGCAAGAGGTTGAACGAATACTTATGGGAAAGGGGAGGGAAGAACCCTCCTCCGAAGGTCAAGGTCAAGGTGGTAGCGAAGGAGGGGTTCGCCCACGTGGACCTGGAGGAGAAATAGGTGAGGGTCCATGTTCCTAGTGAGGGGAAAATTTTGGAACAAAGGATATTGGCAGAAGTTCGAAAAGGAGATAAACGCGAAAAGCGAAGAAGAAGCTGTGGAGAAGGCTTATTCCCTGCTCGGGAGCCACCACAAGGTGAAGAGGACCAAGATAATCATAGAAGAGGTGAAGAAGGTTGGTAAGGGAGGTAAGGAAAGAGATAAGTCCTAAGGAAGTAGAGAGGAGCGCCATAGAGATGGAATTAGTCAGGCAGAGGATGCAGGAGTTGGAGCAACACCTGGTGATGTTGGAGACGAGGATCCAAGAATTGGAGGTCATAAAGAGCGCCTTGGAGAGCTTGGAGGCGGATAGGGATGCCTTGATACCCATTGGCCCTGGCGTGCTCGTGAAGGGGAAGATCTTGGACAAGGAGAAGGTCCTGATGGAGGTGGGGGCGAACTTCGTGATAGAAAAGGACGTGGAAGGGGCGAAGGAGACCATAGAGAGGAGCCAGGAGAAGATAGAGAAGGCTATGTTGAGCATGAAGGCAGAACTCGCTGATTTATATGACAGGATGAGGGAGATCGAGCGGATACTCCTACAATATTACGGCGGATAGTCATGTTCGAGTTCCTCAAGAAGAAGTTGAAGGAGAACATCAAGAAGCTCAAGTCAAAGGTGGAGAGGAAGCTCACGGAGAAGGAGTTCGAGGAGGCCTTCTTCCCCTTTGAGATCTCCCTGTTGGAGAACAACGTGTCCCAAGAAGTTGTGGAGAGAATAAAGGAAGGGTTGAGGAAGGAATTGGTGGGGGGGAGGAAGGGAAGGACCTCGAGGAAGATCAAATCGTCCTTGAAGAAGGTCTTCGATGAGATCTTGATGGAAGGGGAGCTGAAGATAGATAAGAAACCTTTCGTGATCTTGTTCGTGGGAGTGAACGGAGTGGGAAAGACCACCGCCATAGCTAAGTTGGCTTATCTGTTGAAAAAGAAGGGGTTTTCCTGCGTCCTCTCAGCCAGCGACACCTTCAGGGCCGCCAGCATAGAGCAGTTGGAGAAACACGGGGAGAAATTGGGGATGAGGGTGATAAAACACCAATACGGGGCGGATGGGGCGGCGGTAGCGTATGACGCGATAGAGTACGCAAAAAGGCATGGGATAGACGTGGTCTTGATAGACACGGCGGGCAGGATGCATTCTAATAAGAACCTGATGGACGAATTGAGGAAGATAAAGAGGGTAGCCAAGCCCGACTACACTATATTCGTGGGCGATGCCTTGACGGGGAACGATGCAGTGGAACAGGCGAGGAGGTTTAACGAGGAGGTGGGGATAGATGGGATCATCCTCACCAAGGCGGATGTAGATAGGAAAGGAGGGGCGGTTATATCCGTAAGCTATGCGACCAAAAAACCCGTACTCTACCTCGGGGTGGGGCAGGATTACAAGGACTTGAAGCCCTTCAGGAAAGGAAAGGTAATAGAGATGCTCTGCGGAAAGGATTAAAATACACCTTACTAACTCTAAACATGCTCGAGGGATTAAGGGAGAGCTTGAGGAAGGTCATAAGGGCCATACACGTAGATGAGAGCCTGTTGGAGGAGGTCATAAGGGACATCCAAAGGGAGTTGATAAAGGGAGATGTGGACGTCAAGCTCGTCTTCGAGCTCTCGGAGCGGATAAGGAAAAGGGTGAAGGAGGAGAAGGCCCTGAGTAAAAGGGAGTTGTTGATAAGGGCCATCTACGAGGAGCTCGTCTTCCTCCTCGGGGAGGGGAGGAAGATAGAGATCAAGGAAAAGCCCACCAAGATCTTGTTAGTCGGATTGTTCGGTTCGGGGAAGACCACGACCTGCGCCAAGCTCGCCCATTACTACAAGAAGAGAGGGTATAAAGTATTGATGCTCGCCCTGGACAAGTTCAGGCCCGCAGCAGAGGAGCAGTTGAGACAGCTTGGGGAGAAGATAAAGGTGAAAGCATCTGGAGAGATAAAAGACTTGGAAAAGTACGACGTGGTCATTGCGGATTCCGCTGGGAGGGACGCCTTGGACAAAAATTTGATCAAGGAGATCAAACGGATAAAAGCCAAGCTGAAACCTCAAGAGATCTTGTTGGTCCTGAGCGCTGATATAGGTCAGAACGCTGGGATCCAGGCGGAGAAGTTCCACGAGGCCCTCGGGATAACCGGGGTGATAGTGACCAAGATGGACGGGACCGCCAAGGGAGGAGGTGCCTTGACCGCCTGCGCGAAGACCGGAAGCCACGTCGTGTTCTTGGGAACTGGGGAGAAAGTAGAGGACTTGGAGGTTTTCGAACCCAAACGTTTCGTCTCTAGATTGTTGGGAATGGGGGACCTCGAGAGCATTTTGGAAAAGGCGAGGGAAGTGATGGATGAAAAGAAGGCTGAGAAAGTCGCCAAGAAGATGCTCTCAGGGGAGATGAACTTGTTGGACTTGTATGAACAGTTGGAGAACCTGAGCAAGATGGGCCCCCTGAACAAGCTCGTGGAACTCATACCTGGATTGAGCTTGGCGAAGATCCCAAAGGTAGAGGAGGACAAGATAAAGAGGTTCAAGCACATAATGGACTCCATGACGAAGGAAGAGTTGGAACACCCAGAGATCTTGAATTCTTCGAGGATAAGGAGAATCGCGAGGGGGTCCGGGACGTCGGAGTCCGAGGTCAGGGAGTTGATCAAGCAGTACAACTTAATGAAGCGGATGATGAAGGGATTCAGGGGGAGGAAAATGGAAAAGCTCCTGAGGAGGTTGGGGATGTGAAGTGCGCCCTTTGTAAGAGGAAGATAGAAATTTCCTTCTTGAATAAGATCAAGGGGACCTATGTCAAGGTGAAGGCGAAGCTCGTCCCCGTTTGTTCCGACTGTCAAAAGAAATATGGGGATGAATTGAAGAATGTTCTCAAGGTGTGACTTTTCCCGCTCCCTCGACCGAAAATAAATTTAAATACTCCTATCTATGGGATTTTAGAATGGTAAGGCGGGCGAAGGGTTCTAGGCAGAAGACCCGAAAGAAGCTCAGGAAGTCCCCAAGGAGCAGGGGAAAGATAAGCGTGACTAGGTTCCTCCAAGAATTCAAGGAAGGGGAAAAAGTCTTGATAGATCCAGAACCTTCCTTCC
>JAGHCF010000030.1:0-2790 GCA_021160605.1 Nanobdellota archaeon
CGAATAGGTTTCTCTATGGCTTTCCCCTCCACTCTATTGGGAATGCTCTCTGTTTTACACAGAGAGCATTCCCAATAGAGTGGAGGGGAAAGCCATAGAGAAACCTATTCGGCGATGAATATACCTTTTCCATGGCCATCAGCCCATAAATGAAGGAAGCCAAAGAGACCCAGGATATCTTCTCTTTCTTCTCTTCCAGCATCTCATTGGAAGTTTTGAGGAGGAATTCCAACGTCTTTTTGTCCACTTTTTCCATGTTGTTACCGAATGATAATGATTTTTAAATTTGATGGGGCTGCCCGGATTTGAACCGGGGTCACAGGCGCCCGAGGCCTGCAGCCTACCAAGCTAGCCTACAGCCCCTCAAGCTTTAATAATGGGTGAACTTTAAATTCTTTTGAGTTGAGATGCGAAATTTGCGAGCTTCACTTAGGCTTTGGGGAGCTGAAATAGGAGGATGATCAGGAGGAAAAAGATGAGGAAGACTATTAAGACGAGCAGAGAGGGCTCGTTGGCAAACCCAAAGGGAATGGGGCCTATGAAGCCTCCGATGGCGAACTTCACTTCTCCCTCCCTCAACAAAGCTAGGAAGGTGATGAAGAACCCCAACAAGATGGTGAGGACGCCTATCTCTAGCAACCTCATGCTTACCAAAAACTTATAATTGTTTAAAAATTTGGTGTGCAACATGCTCGAAGAAATCTATGAAGAACACTACAAGAAGCTCATGATCATCCCCTTCGCCATGTTGTTATTCTTCTCTTCAGTCTTGCTCAGCAATTACCTCAACAAAGGATACATCTTAGAAAGGGATATCTCTCTGAAAGGAGGAACCGCCATAAGTTTCCAGTCCAATCGAAGCTTTGATTTAGAAGAGCTCAAGTCATTATCCGTCCAACTCTTCGAGACCGACGACGTGGTCGTGAGGGAGCTCAAGGACATCTCTGGAAATCTGCTTGGATACGATATAGAGGTGGGGAAGGAACTCAACACGACAGAGGCCATAAATTCGTTGAGCGAGGCCTTGGGGATAGACTTATCTCAGGTGAGCGTCAGCCAGCAATCCTCTACCATTGCCTCTTCCTTCTATCGAGATGTGCTCAAGGCCTTTCCCTTCGCTTTTATCCTGATGTCTTTAGTCATTTACTACTACTTCAGGAGCTTCATCCCTGCAATTTCCATTCTCTTTTCGACCTTGAGCGATGTGATATGTATCCTTGGGACCATGTCTTTGCTAGGGATGAGGATGTCCGCTGCTACTTTAGGTGCTTTACTGATGATCATAGGTTATTCTACTGATTCCGACATCTTGCTGGCGGTCAACATCCTGAAGAGAAGGGAAGGGAAGTTAATGGATAGGATAAAACACGCCATCAAAATAGAACTCACCATGGATGCGGCGGCCTTCACCACTTATTTCATCATGTACTTCTTGACGAACATAGGGGTCATAAAACACATAGCTTTCGTCTTAATGATCTCCGTCTTCTTTGACACCATCAACACGTGGATCCAGAACGCAGGGTTCCAGAGGATGTACTTGGAGAGGAAGGGAAGATGAGACGCGAAATCTTGAAGGAATGGAGGATTTTCTTGGTAGTCCTCTTACTCGTATTGAGCTTCCTCTGGATACACCCGAACTTCGTGAAGGGAGCACTGGTGACCATCGCGAGGGAACCTGCTTCCCTTTATGGGATAAGGCAAGGGGACATAATAACGAACGTGAACGGTTACCCCATAGAGAAAGCTTCTGATTTCATGCAAGTTGTGGAAGGGTTGGAGAATGGAAGCGTGGTGAGTGTGGAGTTCTTGAGGGAGAACCTTCCCTACGTGTATTCCAAGCATTCGGCTAGGTTCCTATCTTCTACCAAAGGAAACAAGACCTACCTGGGGATCTTCGTTAGTGATGTTCCGAGCAACAACCTCCAATTCGGATTGGAGATAGTTGGTGGCACCAAAGTCTTGCTAAGACCTGAGAAGAAACTATCTCCTGAAGAGGTGGACAACGTCTTAGCCATCCTGGAGCAAAGGCTGAACATCTTCGGGATGAGGGAGATACCCATGTCCTTCGCTCAGGATTTTTCAGGAAACCAATATTTCAGGCTGGAGTTCGCTGGGGTGAGCCCGGAACAGGTGAAGGACTTGTTGGAAAAGGAGGGAAGATTTGAAGCGAAGGTAGGGAACGAGACAGTTTTCACAGGGACGGACATACTTTCAGTGTGCATAGGGGGGACGGGATGCGTTGCCCAAGTGGTGCCCATACAGTCCGCTGGTGGGAGGATCATGTGGCAGTTCTCCTTCGAGTTGTTCATAACCCAAGAGGCAGCGAAGAGGTTCGCCAACGTGACCCAAAACTTGGATATTGGGGAGTGTTCCCCTGCTGGGTGCTACTTGAACGAGACCATAAGGTTCTTCATAGATGGGGAGCCCACTGGAGATCCTTTGAGGATATCCTCGAACCTCAAGGGGAAAGTGGTCACCAACCCTGCCATCACAGGGGTGAGAGAGAGCAAATTTGAGGCCCAACAAGAGATGAGAAAGCTTCAGGCGATCTTACAGTCGAGGAAGCTCCCGGTGAAGATGGAGATAGAGAGCATAGCGGTCATATCTCCTACCTTGGGGAAGGCCTTCGCTGAGAATGTATTCATGGTCTTCCTCCTGGCCATCCTCGGTGTGGAGGCGATAGTCTGGTTGAGGTATAGGAGTTGGAAAGTTGCCCTCCCCATCATGTTCATAACGCTCTCCGAGATATTCATAACTCTCGGGGTCGCTGCCCTGATAAAGTGGACC
>JAGHCF010000085.1:0-4651 GCA_021160605.1 Nanobdellota archaeon
AAACTCGCAGAGCTCCCGGTTAAGTACATAGCGGATTTCGTCAGGGGGAAGGACTGGGGCTCCTGGGAGGGGAGGCACAAGTTCTTCAAGAAAGATGAAATCATTAAACAGGCAAAAACTAGGGCAGAGGAGGAAGCTAAGTTCTTAGAGACAGTCTATAAACTGAAATTCCCTCTGAAGTGACCTTAGAACCCCTTGGGTGGAAACCCCTAACGACCGCTAGGGGATAGATCCAGCTTCCAGGTCCTACCAAGGTGCCAGGAAGGGTTATGGCATTCACTCCCGTTTTGACATCGTCCCCTAACATGGCCCCGAACTTCCTCAGACCAGTCTCGTACCCCTCCACCTTAATCTCTCTCTCATCAAATCTCAAGTTCGCTGTTATGAATCCCGCAGCCACATTCACCCTTTCCCCTAGGATGGAATCCCCTACATAGGAGTGATGGTGGGCCTTCACCCCTCTCATTAAGATAGACCCTTTCACCTCTGCCCTGCCTACCTGGGCCTCGTCCAAGAGTATACAGCCCTTTCTGATATAAGCGTGGGGGCCGATGACGCAATTCTCCCCGACATAGGAGTCCTCTATCACGGAATAGGGCCTCACGATGGTTCCCTTCCCTATGTAGGAGTTCCTTATCTTCGAGTGTTCTACCTTCCCGAGCACCTTGGGTTCATATTCGAACTCCTCCTTCCTCTTCAAGGCCTCCCAAACCTTTCCCTTGAATAGCCTCTTTACCCTGTCGTCAAGGGTTTCAAAGTAATATTCAGGTTCAAGCCTAGCCTCCAAGCTCACTTCACCGTCACGCTTTTCGCGAGATTCCTGGGCTTGTCAGGGTTATACCCCCTCAAAACGCCCAAGTGATAAGAGAGAAGCTGGAGGGGGACGATGGAGGTAATGGGGAAGAAACCCTTGACCGCTATGAATTCGTCGAAGAGCTCATTATGTCTTCCAGCTATCCCTATGATGTAGCCTCCCCTGGCCTTGACCTCGTTCACGTTGTTCAGGATCTCCTCCTCATCATCCACGAAAGCTATGCATGGGGTCCCCTTCTCTATCAAGGCAAGGGTCCCATGCTTCAACTCACCTCCAGCGAACCCTTCCGCGTGTATGTAACTTATCTCTTTTATCTTCAAAGCTCCCTCCAAGGAGGAAGGGTGACTATATCCCCTGCCTATGAGGAAGATGTGTTCTTCACCCCTCAACCTCTCCGCCAACATCCTTATCTTCCCTTCTTGGGAAAAAATAAACTCTATCTCCTTCGGGAGATTTTGAAGCAGTTTCCTTCCCTCTTCCAACTTGCCCGCCAAGCCGTAAGCTAAGAGGGTGAAGATCACTAATTGGTTGACATAACTCTTGGTAGCTGCCACCCCGACCTCTGGCCCGGCGTTCAGGTGGATCACGTGATCCGAAATGCGGGCCAAGGTAGAGGTGGGCACGTTCACCAAGGAGATCACCTTCCGCTTCGCGAGTTTTATGGCCTCCAGCACGTCCGCGGTCTCCCCTGACTGGGAGACCGCGAATATCATCGCGTCCTTTGGGATGGAATCGAGGAAATGAGGGAACTCCGAGGCCAGGTAAACTTCCACCTTCTTCCCAGCGATCTTGGAGAACAAGAGCTTCGCCATCAGACAGGCATGGTAGCTAGTCCCTGAAGCTATGAGACACACCTCGTTCTCCCTCAGTATCCTTATCGCCTTTGAGAGGTCCTGATTCATGGCCCTAGAAACGGATTTGGGCTCTTCCTTGATCTCCTTATACATATAATGTCCTTCCACTTCCTCAAAATCCTCAAAAAAGGAGACGTTCCTTGCCCGTTTCTTAATCCTCCTCCCATTCCTGTAAATGGCAACGCTTTTCCTGGAAACGAGGGCGACTTCGTAGTCTTCCAGGGGGATGACCTTAGTCCCTCTCGGAAAAGCTAAAACATCGCTCGCCACGAAGTTTTCCCCCTCCCCGATTCCCACGTAAAGAGGGGTGTCCTTCCTACCAGCTATCAGGAATGGAAATCCCTCTATCATGACGATGAAGGAGAAGGAACCCCTCATGAGCCTCATCGCCTCGAAGACCGCTTTTAGAGGGCCTCGAGATAGGTTCTCTTCCACCAAGTGAGCTATCACTTCAGAATCCGTTTCAGACCTGAATTCGTGCCCCTTCAACCTTTCCTTCAACTCCTCGTGATTCTCTATGATGCCATTATGGACTATGGCTATTTTACCGGAGCAATCCAAGTGGGGGTGGGCGTTCCTCTCGCTCACCTTCCCGTGGGTAGCCCACCTCGTGTGGGCTATGCCCATGGTCCCGGGAAGGGAGGAAAGGAAAGGTTCAAGCTTCTTCACCTCCCCCACAACTTTCTTTAAGTGTATCTCAGAACCCGAGGTGGCCATCCCTGCGGAATCATACCCTCTGTACTCCAGTTTCTTTAGTCCCTTGAATAAGATGGGAGAAGCCCTCCTATCACCCACGTACCCTATTATTCCACACATCTCAGCACCTCCTGGGCCATGTTCAACTTGTCCAACGTTCCCACATCTATCCAATAACTCCTTATGGGGAGGACTTTAAACTCCATCCCGGAGTTCACAAGGATCTGGATGGAGTCCGTGAGCTCGTATTCTCCCCTTGGGGAAAGGGGAGTTTCATCGATGGCTTTGAAGATCTCCTTTGGGAGGTAATACACCCCAGCGTTCACCAAGTTGCTCTTTGGATTGGGCTCTTTCTCCCTTATCCTCACCAATTTGTCCCCTTCCACTTCCAGGACGCCGTATTTCTCTGGATTGCTCACCTCCTTAGCACATATGGTGGGCCTCTTTTCCGAGAGGAGCTCTCCGAGGACCTGGGGATCGAAGAGCACGTCCCCGTAAACCAACAGGAAGTCCTCATTCACGTGTTCCTCAGCGGCCTTCAAGGCATGGGCAGTCCCCTTCAATTTCTTCTGAGTCACATAAGTTATGTTCACCCCATATCTCTCCCCGCTCCCGAAATATTCCTTGATCATGTTCCTCAAATACCCCACCACGATAATGAGGTCTCTTATTCCATATCTCTCAAGGGCCTCTATGGTCCAGGCCAGAAGAGGTTTCCCAGCCACCGGGGCCATGGCCTTCGGGACGACCTTCGTGAGCGGCCTTAATCTCTTACCCTTACCCGCTGCGAGGATGACTGCTTTCATGAGGACTCCAAGTGGCTCTTTTTTATAAATCCCGACAAACGTTGGAGCTTACCATTACAAAAAATTTATTAATGGTGTGGAAGTTGAAGGAGCATGGGGAGATGGTTGGTATCGGAGAGGGGTGGGAAGAGTTATGCTAAGGAGATCATGATCTTGAGGCCCAAACAACTCAAGGCCATAGCTAATGAGAGGAGCATTCAGATCCTTAAGTTGCTAGCTAAGAAGCCCATGTATCCCGCGGAAATCGCCAAGAAACTCAAGCTCTATCCCCAGAAGGTCTACTATCACGTGAAGCGCTTGGAGAGGGCCGGGTTCTTGAAGGTGGTGGGGGAGAAAAAGATAAAGGGAGGTACTGCCAAGCTGTATGCCCTGAAGTGCGGGGCTTTTGGAGTGGAGATGAACGGTGAGGAAGAGGAGATAGGGAAGGTGAAGGTCATGGATGAGAGGCTCTTGAGGTTCTTCGGCCCTTTGATAGAGGGGAGGAAGTTAAATGGCCTCATCGTGGTGGGCTCCCCCCTCCCTCACGGACCTTTCAGGACAGGGGCGAGGGATGGGCACTACTCCGCTCAACTCGCCCTCTTCTTGGGCCAGTTCTTGGATCACGATAACTTCTGTGTGAGGTTGGACGTGGACGTCAAGGCAGAAGGCCTGCTCAAGGAGAACCTCATCCTCATAGGAGGACCTGGGGTGAATTCTGTGAGCTACGAGATCAACAGGAAACTCCCTTACTTCTTCAACATAAAGTCCTCGAAGTACGGATACTTGTTGGGAGGAATAGTTTCAAGGCGCACTGGAGAGACTTATAATGAGGATTTGATAGGGGTGGTGGAGAGGATAAGGAACCCTTGGGACAAGAGGAAGGTCATCGTCCTCATCGCGGGGAACAAGGCAGTGGGGACTAAGGCTGGGATCTTGGGACTGACCAAATTCTACAAGGAGCTCCTGAAAGGCTTCAAGGGAGAGGAGGAGTGGGGCGTCCTGATAAGGGGGTTGGACGTGGATGGGGATGGAAAAGTGGATCAAATAGAGGTGGTGGAATGAAGGTCCTCTTCAAGGATTTCAAGTCAGGAGAGGTCAAGGTAAAGGTAGAGGGGAAAGAGGACCTCTGGTACCTGAGCAGGGTGATCAAGAAGGGAGATTTGGTGTGGGGGAGGAGTTCTAGAAAAGTGAAGAAGGAAGAGGGACAAGAGGGCGTGAGAAAGCCCATCTCGGTGCAGATCAGGGTGGAGAAGGTGACCCTACATCCGAACTTCCTCAAGCTATTAGGGAGGATAGAGGATGCATCCCAGGAGATAGGGAAGGGGTATCACTCCTTAAACGTGTCCCAAGGGGACGTGATAAGGATAAAAAAGGAGAAGTGGGGAGAGCACGAGAAGGGGTTGTTAAGGGACGCGGAGACGAGATATGAAAGGGTCCTGTTGGTGTCCGTGGATTACGGGATGATGGACATGGCCCTGCTCTCCAGGGGGATGGAATATTTG
>JAGHCF010000011.1:0-3367 GCA_021160605.1 Nanobdellota archaeon
CCCCCCAGGTTAGTGAGGGAGCTCGCCACTTCTTTTGGGGCCAAGCTCTTCCTCCCGAAGGAGGACATGAGGATCAAAGAAAAAGAGGTGTTGACTAAAGGATTCGTGTTCGGGAACAGGCACGAGAGAGACGCCCTAGCATCAGCCCTAAGGGCGTTCAAGGAGATAGAGGGTTTGGTGAGGAGGGTAAAGAGAAGGGGAGGGGATGAGGAGGTCATCAGGAAGATCCTGAAAGGGGAAGCGAAGAACATAAGGGAAGCTATGAGGGTTGAGGAGGAGAGGAAGGGAAGGGTGAGGAAGAAGAGGAGGAAGATGTCGGTTGAGGAACTCCTCAAGCTCGTGGAGAAGCTGAAGGAGGAGAATGAGAGGTTGAGGAAAGAGAGGAGGTGGGTGGTTTATAAGGTGTCTGAAGTAAGGCCTAGGATCTTGATAGAGGATAAGGCGAAAGTGATGAACAAGTTGCTGAAAGATGGTAAGATCCCCATCCTAAAGGTGGAGGGGAAGAAGGACTTGAAGGACGTTTACAAAGATGTCGTCTATCTCAAAACCCAGGACGAGAAGGTCCTGAAGGAGTTGAAGAGGAAAAAGGTGAGAGTGTTGATCATGGACGAACCGAAGGAGATAAAAGGGTTCGTGACCGTGAAAAGGAGCGATTTAAATATCAAGGAAGAGGATGGAATAGAGTATGTGGAGTTCAAGGAGTTCGAGCGCTTGGTTGAGAAGATCGTTAAGGAGATGGTCAGGGAAGTACTCGAGGATTATAGGAGGATTAGAGAGGCGTTTATCTGAGAGGAACAAGAAGTTGTTTTTCGTCCTCAGGTTCTTAGTTAGGTTCCTCATCTTGGCCGTCCCCTTATATCTTTTCGAACGCTTGGACCTCTTCGCCCTGCAGGACTTAGAAGCGAAGCAGGTGAGTTACATCCTAAATTTACTCGGACAAGAGTCCGAAGTGGTCTACGTGAATAACATCCCAAGCATAGTGTACCAAGGGAGGGGGATAGGGATCATAGGAGCGTGCACGGGTTATCGTTCCTTCTTCGCCCTCGTGGCCCTGATCCTGGCGGTCCCGAAGGTGAGTTGGAAGAAGAGGAAGTTGGGGGTGTTACTGGCCCTACCTAGCATCTACATCTTTAACCTCATGAGGTTGGTGAGCACCGTCCTCTTGTCCCAGCTCATAGAGTTTCAGGTGATACACGATTACCTCTGGATATACGGGATGACCCTCTTAGTCCTGCTCCTTTGGCTCTTTTGGCTCAAGCTCTAACTTGACCACCTTCCCCCCTGGGCTCACTTCCTTGAAGATCTCTGCTGTGAAGGCGTATAGCTCCACGTCTTTTCCCTTCCAGGCGAGCGGGGAGAGGCCTGCCTTCACGCAGGTCTGGGAGAGGAACTCCTCTCTGTCCCATCCCCACTCCAAGGGAACTTGGGGGAGCAAGAGGCCGGAGAAGAATCCCTTCTTGACGATCAACCCATGCTTCCCCACCTTCACCTCTTCGGGCTTTATGGGCTTTGGCTTCGTCAGCACAGAGACCTCTATGGTGATTTCATCTAATTCTTCTTTCTCGAGAGGGAGGAACCTGGGGTCCTTAAAGGCCGCGGCTTTAGCTGCTTCCACTACCCCCTCGTACAAAGGGAGGATGGGTTGAGGGAAACCTATACAGCCCCTCAACTCTCCGTTCTTGAGGAGCGTGACGAAGACTCCCATGGGCTCCCCTCCTTTCACCTTCAGTTCTTCTCCCTTGAAATGATATTCTATCGCCTTCCTCGCCAACCTAACCAGCTTCTCTCCTTCCCTCAGATCCATATCCTTTGGGAAAAGCTTTAATTATAATAAGTTTTGCTCCCCTCCATGGAGAGGAAACGGGCCATCATAGAATTCCTGAGAGAAAATGGTCCCTCACATCCCATCCAAGTGAACAAGGTGTTGGGGCTTGACAGCTTCACCGCCTCCGCCATCCTAAAGGAGATGTTGGAGGAAGGTCTCGTCAAGAGGAGCGTGAAAAGGGTGGGAGGGAGCCCCTTATATTACTTGGAAGGGCAGGAGGAGAGGATGAGGGAGATGGTGTTGAAGTCCTTGAACCCCATAGAGAAGAAGGTGGTGGAAGAGATAAAGAGCAAGGGATTTCTGTTCCAAGAAGAGCTCTCACCCCAAGCGAGGTACGTGATAAACGAGCTCAGGGACGTGCTCATCCCCCTGAGGGCAAGGGTGAAGGGAGAAGAGATGGTGTTGTGGAAGTTCTACAAGGTCCCGAACGAGGAAATCGAGAGGAGGTTAAAAAAGAGGGAAATGAAGGAGGAGGTCGTGAGGGAGAGGAGAGAGGTGGTCAAGAAGGAAGAGAAGAGGGTGGATGTGGAGGAGAGGTTAAGGGAGTTGGGGGAGATCATAGGGAAAGAAGTGGTCAAGAGGGGGGAGATAAGGTATTCACTGGTGACGAGAGGGTCTTTGAGACAGAGGTACATAGTAATTTACAAGAAAAAGTCGAAGATTTCCGATGTGGACTTGAACAACGCTTACGCGGAGAGCGTGAGGCTGAAGACGCCAGTCATACTGATATCTAAAGGGAAGCTCACCAAGAAGGCGAAGGCATTGTTGAAGGAGGTCAGGAACTTGGTCCACTTCATCGAGTTGTAATTATTTAAATGAAGGCTTCTCATTTTCTATCGTGATAAAGAAGGTCGTCAAGAGGAATGGGAGGATCGTCAAGTTCGACCCCAACCGCATCAGAAATGCCATAAAGAGGGCCATGCTCGCGGTCGGGAGATATGACGAGAAGAAGCTGGACCATGTGGTGAAACACGTCCTGAAATTGTTGGAGAAGAAGTTCGTGAGGAAGATGCCCCACGTGGAGGAGATTCAAGATGTGGTGGAGATCTCTTTGATCCACTACGATCTCTATGAGGTAGCCAAGGCGTACATACTTTATAGAAAGGAAAGGGAAAGGATAAGGGAGGAGAAGAAGAGAATATTGGGCAAGGATTCGTTGGACGAGGTGGATAAGTCCCTTCCCTTGGAATCCATAAGGGTCCTCGCCAAGAGATATTTACTGAAGGACGAAAAGGGGAAGTTCATCGAGGGCCCGAAGCAGCTCTTCCAAAGGGTGGCCATGTTGGTGGTCATCCCCGACATCCTTTATGACCCTTTGGTCTTCGACAAGGAGGGGAAGCAAAAAGTCCACAAGAGAGAGAAATTCTCTCCAGAGGAATGGGAAGGAAAGTTGGGATTCAAGAAGGTGAAGTGGAATAGGTTCCATCTTGAGCGCATGAAATCCCTCTACGATGAGTTGAACAAGCAAGGTAAGATGAAGGTTCCTTGGAAAGTTTTCTTAGGGTTGTTGAAGGGAGGCAAGTTCGAACGTTATTACAAGAG
>JAGHCF010000057.1:0-5951 GCA_021160605.1 Nanobdellota archaeon
AAAGGTGTGTGACCATAAGATGGTTTCTTAGGGGCTGATAAGTCCTTTCTTCTCAACTTGATCTCTTTTCCGAAGATTATGATGTCCCTCTCGTATTTCTTGCCATCAACCTCCACTTCTCCGAACTTCGCCTTGATCTCCATAAACTCTCTTGGGTCGACCTCATTATTTAAAGTTACCTTCAACTCAAAACTTTAAAAGTCCGAAGGAGGTGTTCTGGATATGGGGATCGAGGAGAGGATAAGGAAGGGGTTTTATCCCTTGTTTGAAAGGGAGCCCTTCAAGCTTAGGCTGGAGGTGTTGCTCGATATCTTATCGAGCGGGGAAAAAGACTTGAAGGAAATAGTGAAGAGTTGGCCAGAGGTTTACCAGAAGAAGTTCAAGAAGGTGGTGGAGTGCGGGATAACGGATGAAAGATATCTGCTCTCTATGGCCCTGCTTTACGCGAGCAAGAAAGGGATCGTGAAGAGGATGAACTTGGAAGGGAACACTTCGGTGAACGAGGCCTACAAGACCATCGTGAAGGAGTCGAAGGGACTAGAGAAGGAGGTGCTCAAGGCAGGGAAGAAGTTGTGGGAGATATACGAGGAAAAGGCTAAAGAGAGCAAGGTTGACCTGAAGGAATATTTCAGCACAAGGTTTTGGATAGAAGTTGAGGTATGATGTGGCTCCTCCTCTTGTTTTCGTTCCTGAACCTCTTGACCGTACTTGCTGCGTTTGGGAGGGAGAAAAAAAGGAAGTTAAGGGAGTTCCCTAAGGTCTCCATCCTCTGCAGGGTCTGGGACGATGAGGAAGTGGTAGAGAGGTTCATAAAAAACTGCTTGAACCAAGATTACCCCAACTTAGAGATAATCATCGCTGATGATGCTTCTACCGATGACACGCCCAAGATATGCGAGAAATACGCGAGGGAAGGGCTGATAAAGTTCTATAGGGCGAAGAGACATCACGAGAAAAAAGCGGAGCTGATGAACAAAGTCATTAAGGAAATGGCGACTGGGGAAATAATCCTAGCCACTGACGTGGATGCTGTCTTCTCAAAGGGATGGGTGAAAGAGCTCGTGAGACACCTCCAAAAGGACGATGCTGTGAGCGCTCCCGTGATAGGGGGGAACTTCACGACTTGGATGTCCAAGATAAGGATCGTGGAGGACTTCTGGCTCTTCGGGGCGAGCATGTTAGGTAGATACAGGCTCTTGGGAAAGAGCGCGCTATATGGTTCCAACACCGGGATAAAGCTCGATGTCTTGAGAAAAGTAGGTTATTACAGCATGAAGACGTTAACGGAAGACGCGGAATTATCCCTCGAAGTGATGTCGAGATTCAAGACTTCCTTCTGCGATAGGGCGATCGTTCTGGTGGAAGACGTGGAGGACTTGAGGTCTTATCTGAACGAGAGGAAGAGGTGGCTCCACGGGACGATACACTCCTCTCTCCTTCATAAAGGGGACATCGTTTATGGAACGCTGACCGTGATCAACTACACCCTCAGCTTCCAGTTCTTGCTGTCCTTGTTCTCTCTCTCAAACCCCTTCGCTCTCCTCTCTTGCTTGCTGAACCTCTCCTCCATCCTCCTATCCTTGAAGAGATTCGAGGCCAAGAGGGAAGTATATCTCTGGGTGTTACCTTATCTCTTACTAGACCCCTTTCTACAGGTCCTCACCCTGATTGGGATATCATCCGATCTCTTGAGATATGGGAAAGTGAGGTGGGTGAAGGTCTCTGGAGAGAGGTATCACTTGGGAAGAGAGTTAAAGCCTCCCTTTAAGGGGAAGGTTTTTAACCCCTGAGGACAATTTTTCAAAAATGGGAGAAAGACTCGAAGCCCTCTTGAGGATCCCTCTTTCCCTCGTCTATGGCGTCACCTTGGGGGCTTGGGGACTAGTGGTAAGCATCGCGGTCGTGTTCCACTGGCTCTACGCCTTGATCTTAGGGAGGAGGCACGAGGGGATAGCCAAGTTCACCAATAAGTACCTAAGCTACGCGTATGAGGTCAGGACATACTTGGACCTGGTTGTGAACAAGAGGCCCTGGCCTATTGGAGAAGAAGAAGTGAAGGAATTGCGCCCCACCGACATCCCTAAGAGGTGAACTTTATGAAGAGAGCCTTTTTCTTTATCCCTCTCTTAATTCTCATGGTGCTCCTTGCCCTCTTCCTAAGATTGTACTTCCCACCTAAAGCCATTGGAGTTTCGGGGGAAATAGAAGAACTAATTCCAATAAGGGGGTGTACTATCCTGAACGATTTTGACTTTCAGCAGATATCCGAAATGGGATGCAACTATGTACAGGTTGTCGTCTGGCCTCAAGTGACGAAGGACGGTGAAGTGGTAGAGTTTTACGAGAGCTTGGCGAGACCAGAGGACATCATACCCGTAGAAGAGCTCAGGAGATTATCGGAGAACACGGAGGAGATAATCGTGAGGAGGATAAGGAAGGCACATGAGCTTGGGTATAAGGTCTACCTGGTGATCTATCCGGAAAGGACGGGGTTTCACGAGGCGTATGGGACAGGGATGAAGAATCCGGACAAGTTCCTCGAGGAGATGAAGAATCTCTCGTTAAGATGGGCGAGGATAGCTGAGGAGAACGACGTGGAGATGTTCTCGCCCGTCAATGAGCTATTCTTATGGGTCGGTGAAAAGAAGGCGAACAGGTGGCACGAGGAAATTTTACCTGAACTCAAGAAGGTGTACAACGGACACCTCGCTCCAAGAGGCCTTCAATTCTACTACTTCGACCCATTTTCCGAAAGACCATTCGCATCGAAGAACACCGAGTTCAACTTTTCCGGGTGGGACTACATAACGAGTGACTTCTACTGCATAGGGATAGAAAAAGCCCCGATAGAGGAGAATATCCTCAAATGCATAATTGCGACTATAAATAAGTCCATAGAGATGAGGGATAAGTACGATGCGAGGGGGGTCTTCTACGGCGAGATGAGCCACCCAGCAGGCACTTCAAGTGATGTGTTCGATCTGTTCTTCAGGGAGAATTATGGGAAAGTGGATGGGTGGTTCCTCTGGTCCTTAAACGATTATTCGAACGACTGCAAGGAAGTGGCGAGGGATTACTTCACGAGGAAACACGACATATCCAACACATCGCTCAAGGATGTCGAGATATTTGACCCCGCAGACATCGCATCGCGGATCCCCGAAGCGAAAGAACTCACCTTCAGAGAAGATTTCGAGGGAAGGGGATTCGAGTCGAAGAATGGAACGAGAGGCTACAAATTCGAAGTGCAGGGCACGAATTACACCGTGAAGGTGAGGTTCAGGATCATCGATGGAGGCGCATTGATATTCTTCGAGAGAAATTCGGACATGTACGAGATCCAGATAATCGAAGCCTCGCGGATAGCAATATATGAGAGCGGGCAGGAAGGACATTTTATCATAGCAGAACCCCGCAGGGAGATCAGGCCAAACAGAAGTTATCTCCTCGAGATTTCCAGGAACGGAAACGATTTTGCCATTTATCTCGATGGTGAACTCGTCCACGCGTTCTCGGACCCAAATCCCCTGAAGGGCTCGTTTGACCTCACCAGCTATTACAAGGAACCTGTTGACAACAGCTATGTGATCTACGAGGAGGTTACCGTCCTGAAGTAGCTCCGAAAAGAAAGATGCGGGGGGTGGGATTTGAACCCACGAAGCCACTAAGGCACAGGATCTTAAGTCCTGCCCCTTTGACCGTGAGAACCGCCAGCGGGTTCTCACCCTCTCCCGCAGCCGTTCCCACTTTGACCTGGCTCGGGCACCCCCGCAATTAAGAGTTGAAAAATAGGATTAATAAAGGTTGAGCATGCTTTGTAATCATGTACGAGAAGGCCATCTTGAGCTTCATAAGGAGGGATGAGGAACCCTACGGGGCTAGGATCGCCAGGGAGTTGAGGATAAGTAAGGGAACGGTTTATAAGTGGTTGAAACGCTTGGAAGAGGAGGGCGTGTTGAGGAGGGAGAAGAAGGGAAGGGTGAAGGTGGTGAGGCTCAAGGAACCCTTATCTAAGTTCGTTTGAAGGCCTCTTTCAACAGGATGGCATCCCCTTCTATGTTCGGGCTCTCCGATATGACTATCCCTTCTATCTTGAATTCCTTCCATACTTTCAAGAGGTCCTTATATCTCAAATCAGAATCCTCTAAGTTCAGGTGGTTCCTCTCCCCCTTCTCGTTGTAATTTATCCCTGACATGTGGATGTGCATGTTCTTTAAGACTTCCCTTCCCAATCCCTTTTCCAATTTAGAGAGGACCTCCCTCCACTCCTCGATGCTGTTGTACTTCCCGTTGTACCTGGCGTGAAGGTGGGCGAAGTCGATACACGGGAGGACCCCTTCTAACTCTTGACTTAGCCTGATCAACTCGTCAAGGTCCCCGAATTGGGTGGGCTTCCCCGTCAACTCTGGCCTCACCCATATCTTCACCCCTTCCTCTTCTAGCCTCTTCAGGACATCCTTGAGGTTCTCCTTCACGATCTCATAGACCTTCTCTTTTTTCATGTCCATGTAGTACCCTGAATGGAAGGTTATCGAAGTCCCTCCGGCTATGTAGGCTATCACCGCTGTCTGATAGATGTTCAGCTTGCTCTTCTCCACCTTGGCCTTCTCCTTGGAGTTGAGGTTGATGTAGTAAGGTCCGTGGGCCGTCAGAGTCACCTTGTTCTCCTCTGCTACCTTCCTCACATCCTCCGCCGTCTCCTTTCCCATCTTCACCCCCCTGACGAACTCTATCTCCATGGCGTCCAAACCCAATTCCCTCACCCTCTTGACCCCTTCTATGGTGGAACGCCTCTTGGTGCTCAAGGGGACGCCCGCCGTGCCGAAGAGCAACATGAAAGAATGTGGGTAAAAGAGGATAATAAAACTTTCCTCATCCCCTCACTCTAAATCCCAACCTCCTCGCGTATTCCAGCGCCTCCTCGTACTCCTTCCAAGTTATCCTCCTGTCTATGTCCTTGAACTTCATCGCCTTGTATTTGGGTCTGTATTGTCCCATGACGTTCAGATAAACGTCGGTCCCGAGGTTGTCCGCTATCCAATCCAGGACAGGCTTCGTGCAACACTCCAAGTGATTGGGGAGTACTAAGTGCCTTATCATCAACTCTCCTTGTTTTTGGGCGAGTTTGTGGTTCCTTGAGACGATCTTGAAGTAGTTCGGGACGTTGCTCAACCTCAAGGCACATTCGTCGTTCCCGTATTTGAAGTCGGGCAGGTAAATATCGATGACTCCGTCCAAGACCTTCATGCACTTCCTGGTCATGTAGAAGTTGGAGTTCCAGATGATGGGGATGGGGACCCTCACGTGCTTCAGGACTTCCAAGATATACAACAAGTTGGGGGTGGGCTCTCCTCCCACCCAGTTCACGTTCTTGGCCCCGTTCTCATAAGCCCCTTCTATTATCCTCGCCATGATCTCTGGTTCTATCACTTCCCCTCTCTCCGGGAACTGGCTTATGTCCCAGTTCTGGCAATAAACGCAGTTGAAGTTACACCCAGAAAAGAAGATGGTGAAGCTCGGGATTATCTCGGGCTCCTCCCCGTAGTGGAAGAAGTAAGTGGATATCCTAGCCTCCTTAACGCCGCAGAACCCCACCTCCCCTTCCAACCGATTGACTCCACACTTCCTCTCGCACAACTCACACTTTTCCATGAGCTCCCTAGCTAGAGCTATCTTCTCCTCCATGTCTGCGTTCAGGAATTTTGGTCTCACAACCCCCAAGGGATAAAGTCTTTACCCACTAAAAATATTTAACTCACAATCACGCTAAGGTCAGGTGGTTAAGTTAAATTCATGTTCGTTAGTAAACCCCTCGCCTGGTATGAAGAATTGAAGGGTTCCACTCCAAGGGAAGTATCCCTCCTCAAGGGGTCCTGGCTCAGAAGGCCCATTAATCCCAATGCAAAGAGTATTTGTTGACCATCCCCCAATTAAAAACAGGCCAATTTCTC
>JAGHCF010000029.1:0-2713 GCA_021160605.1 Nanobdellota archaeon
AGGTATGATAAGGGGATAGGGAACTTGCTCCTCCAGTGGGCCCCTGCCGAATACTTGATCCTATCCGGAAGCGTGAGGGCCATGATAAAGAGGAGGAAGGTGTTCTACAGGGAAAAGAAACAGATCTTTGGGATGATAAAAGAATTGAGATATGAGATTGTGGACAGATTTCAATTCCCGGACGAGTTCGTGTACATCGTCAGGAAGGTTTATTAAATTAACCATTCCGAAGTTAAACATGAATTACATGCACCCTAAGGCAGCCGTGAAGGGCTTCTTGTTGGGTAGGGAGACCGTTGGGTTGGAAAATATCATTCACTTCTCCTTAGAAGAGGGAGAAAGAGAAGTTTACGAGCAAATGAGGAACTCTCTCATGAACTTTCCCTTATCTCCGGAGTTCGTGAACGTATCCAAAGAGTCCAAATATCCTTTGGATAGGACCCTCTTAAGGGCATACGTTGTGGGGTTGTCTCTCTATCGCCTAACTTCCCATAAGAGGAAGAACCCCACCTACGTGACAGTCAACGCCCTGTCTGCGATTTGTAACTTCCACCCCACTACTTCCCACTGGCTGCTAGAGTTGTTGAAGGGAAAGGTCGTGAGGGATGGGGGGAGACCTTACCTTTACGAGATAGTCGGTAAGGAGGGAATAAGGAAGTTCTTGAGAGGATATGAAAGGAACATGGACGTGAGAGGGAAGGGGAAGATCTTTGGGAAAATGGAGAGGATCGTGGGATGGAGGATTTACGTCTTGGAAAGTAAGGGTTTGCTGAGGAGAGGAGTCATGAAAGAAGTAAGGACTAAGGAGTGTCCTCCAGAGGTGTTTCACGTCAAGACAAACGATTTGGGGCGTTGTTGGAGGACATTGGGCCCGGAGGTATGGAACACTCCTAACATCCCTAAGTGGACAGAGATGGGAAAGCTCGTCGATGACTTAAGGACGCTCAACTACGTGCCTCGAGAAAACACGGTAAAGGTCTACAGGGTCCCCTTTTACGGGGAGGGACATTGGCCTATCTTGAGGGATGGAAAGGTGGCGGGGACCCTCGAGGAGATCTTGGGAGTGGCTAAGAAAGGCGACAGGATAAGATTATTCATGCGTAAGCTTTATTAAGGAAGCCCTCTCAGTTGCAATCGCTGCACCCTTCTGATAGGCCGTTACATTTAAAAGCAAATGTCAAGTGAAGAAGCAATATGGGCCATCAGATAGGAAAAAGAGAAGCACCGGGAAGGGGTAGCCTGCAGTATTGGCCTAGGAAGAGGGCTAAAAGGATTTATCCTAGGGTGAGGAATTGGAAGGGAGAGGGGATACTTGGCTTCGCAGGATATAAGGCAGGGATGACCCACATAATCGCCATAGATAACCGGAAGGGTTCCCCGACCAAGGGGGAGAAGATCTCGATCCCCGTGACCATATTGGAAACTCCCCCTTTGATCTTAGCGGGGGTGAGGTTCTACAAGGAGACGCCTGACGGATACAAGAGCATTGGGGAGATATGGGCGGAGAACCTGGATAAGAGGGTGGAGAGGAAGGTGAAAAGGGGAAAGAACAAGCACAAGTGGGAGGACTTTAAGGAGTTTGATAAGGTCAAACTCATAGTTCACACCCAGCCCCCTTTTAAGAAGACTCCAGAGATCTTCGAGATAGGATACGAGGGGGACGTGGAACCCCTGAAAGAGATGCTTGGAAAGCCCATAGACGTGGAGCAGGTCTTCAAGCCAGGAGAACAGGTGGATGTGATCGCGGTCACCAAGGGGAAGGGGTTCCAAGGGGTGATAAAGAGGTTCGGCGTGAAGTTGTTGTCCCACAAGGCAGAGAAGAAGCGAAGGAAGGCTGGTTCCCTGGGCCCTTGGCACCCCGCCAAGTTGTCCTACACCACTCCCCTACCGGGTCAGATGGGGTTCCACACCAGAACAGAGTTCAACAAGTGGTTGTTGAGGATTGGGGAGGGAGAGGAAGTGAACCCCAAGGGGGGTTTCCTGAATTACGGTCTGATAAGGACGAAGTACGTCATGTTAGCAGGTTCGGTCCCTGGCTCGAGGAAGAGGTTGGTCATCATGAGGAAGGCCATAAGGCCCAACAAGTTCCCGAATGTCCCTCCAGAGATAGTTTACATATCCAGGGAATCCAAGCAGGGTAATTGAGGTGAAAGTGCCAGTCTATTCCAAGACGGGTAGGAAGGTGGGAGAGATAGAGCTCCCCATACACTTCAAGGAGCCCATAAGGCCTGACGTGATCAAGAGAGTGGTAGTGGCCATTCAAAGTCATAGGTTACAACCCTACGGCGTCAACGAGATGGCTGGAAAGAGGAAAGTCGTGTGGTTGTCCAAGAGAAGGAGGGATTATAAGACGACTTATGGAAGGGGGCAGTCCAGGACCCCTAGGAAGACCTTGGCGAGGAGGGGAAGGTATTTTCTCTGGGTCGGAGCTTTTGCCCCCCAAACCAGGGGAGGAAGGGAAGCCCACCCTCCAAAGGTGGAGAGGAAGTTGGAGAAGAGGGTGAATGAAAAGGAGAGGAGGCTCGCCATAAGGAGCGCCATCGCAGCGACCGCGGTGAAGGAGCTCGTTCAGAAGAGACACAGATACGATGGAGATGTTCCCATAGTGCTGAAGGATGAGGTCGAAAGGCTAAAGAAGGCCAAGGAAGTCGAGAAGTTGCTGAAGAAGCTCGGGATGGAAAAGGAGTTGGAGAGGATAAAGGAGAGAAAGATA
>JAGHCF010000064.1:0-3122 GCA_021160605.1 Nanobdellota archaeon
CCTTATACCATCCAGGATGAGCATGATGCTGCTCTCCACCTTCTTTGACTTTATGTTCTCGGATATCGAGCCGAAGGCACTCTCGAAGCTGTGACCGGACATTATCTTCTTCCCCGCTTTGATTATCTCTTGGGAAAAGGGGCCAAATTCTTCCCTAGCAGAGGACAAGAAAGCTTCATCAGGAGGCATACCCGCTCTTATGTTGGAGGCCGTGAGGAGCAGCACATCCGGGAGAACCCTCTCACAAAAACTCGCCCTCTTATCTGCCACGTATATGAGGAGTAGATTGAAGACTGCCATGGAAAGGAAGAAGGAGAGGAGGGCTCCTACCAAGGACAACAACAAGGTCTCCGAACCCAAGATCTCGAGGATGAAGAAGACCAAGAGAGCGATGTTAAGGCTGAAGAAAAAGGTGAACCCCGAGAACTCCCTGGCATCCAATTCCAGCCCAGCGTATCTCAGGTTTTGTTCCACGCTCTTCGTGTATTTCTTTGGGAGGAACTTTTCCAAGGAGCTATAGATGCTCATACCACTGGCCTCCTTGACTTTATCACTCCTATGAAGAAGAATTGGAATGCGCAGAGGAAGAAGAGGATGAGGTAGAAGATCCATTTCGAGATGATTATACCCATGAAGGAGCTCATTATGATCAGAAAGGTGATGCCTAAGGTCGGGATGATCACTGTGAGCATCATGTACATCACCGCGAAGGGGTTCATTTCAGCCCCATAATTGGCTATCCTTATCTTCTGTTCGTTCACAGCTGTTTCCTCTATGGCGGAAAGAGTGGATGCTATGTCAGCTCCGCTTCTCAAGGCATTGGTTATCTGCCATATGGTCCTCCGGAAATATGGGGAGGGGTTCAAGGCCGCTATTTTATCCAAAGCTTCTGCCTCCGGGACTCCTGTCTGCATCTGTTTTATCGCCTTCTCGAATTCCTTGGAGACAGTGCCATAATCTCCCTCAGACACACCTACCATGGCATCGTACAATGGGACTCCCGACCTTACCTTCACCAATAAGTGTCTTATGGCAAAGATGAGGTTCTTATCGAGGTCGTTCACCTTCTTCCTCACGCTTATCTTGGGGTAGGAAAGGAAGTAAAAGAAACTAAACATCCCAAAGCCCAAGCCACCCAGAAAGGAGAAGAGGAGAGCTTCTTCCAGTTTCAAGATGGAGAAAAGGAGGAGTAAAGTGAAGAAGACGAGGAAGAAGTTATAGGTAGAAAAGAGGAGGGAGAGCGAGAGATAATCTTCCACGTCCAGTTCTATCCCTGCCCTCTTGAGCTCTATCTTCAGAGTGGGATAGAATAGTTTCAATCTAGAGGAGATAGGTGAAAGGCGCTTGGCCAGATTTCTCACTTTTTCTGACCTGAAGGGGAGGGGCAAGTTCTCCACTTTCTTCACCCAAAGACCTTTCTCGGGTCCGCGTTCTTCTTGACGTGTTTAATCACTTCCTCGGGATGCGCATAGTAAGTGGAAATAATCTTGCCAAGCATATCTAAGTCGTCTATCCTGTGTTTGAAGATCCACGTCAGGATCCTTTCCTTCTCCAGGAGGTCCTTCCTCATCTCCTCCTTGGTCATCCCTGTGTGTAAAGTAAGCTCTTGAGCCAACCTAATGCTCTCGTTTATCTTGGTTATTTTGTCTTGCTTGGGAAGCCACTTGTAGATGATGTTCAGTGAGGGTTCCCTTCTCTCCGGGATGATCTCAGCTATCTCAAAAGCTCTCCTTATCCCTAATCTCCTCTGCCTATACATCACCACTATCAAAGGGAGGGCAGTTATCATGGAAGGGGGGAGGTTAATGGGAGGAGTGGTCAACCTATCCACTGTCTGGGAAGCCGTGTCCGCGTGTAAGGTGGAATAGACGCTGTGTCCCGTGTGGAGGGCCTCGAACAAGACTTCCGCTTCCCTCTGCCTCCTGATCTCCCCCACCACTATCCTATCAGGCCTCATCCTTAATGAGTTTATGAGCAAGTCCAACATGGTCACTTCCCCCGTACCCTCGGAGCTGGGAGGCCTAGTCGTGAGGGGAACCCAGTGGAGGAACTTGGGGAGTTGTATCTCTCTCGTGTCTTCTATGCTTATTAGCCTCTGATTCGGGGGGGTGAAGCTCATGAGGGCTGAGAGGAAGGTGGTCTTACCTGAGGCAGTACCTCCTGACACGATGATGGATATCTCATACTGGACCGCTTGCCAAAGCAAGGCCAACAACTCCTTCGACGCGGTCTTGGTGAAGTAGAGGTCTGTTATGGTGATGGGTTTCTTCTTGAATTTTCGTATGGTGAGGGTGTTCCCCTTGTTTGATATGGGGAAGAGAGTGGCATTCACCCTGTCCCCCGTCAACAGGTGGGCGTCCATCAAGGGCGTCAGGATCGTTATCCTCTTCCCCACTTTTCTTCCTATCAGGCTCGCGTAGTTCTCTATCTTTTCCTCGCTTCCCACCTTCAAGTTCGTCTTCAACCATCCCAAGTCCCTGTGATATACCCATATGTTCTCCCTAGAGCTGTTCACCGCCACCTCCTCTAGATGCTCGTCATGGAGGAAAATCTCTATTTCCCCCAAGCCTATGATGTTGTTCAACAGGTACCCTGCTAGGAAGTTCAAATCCTCCTTCTCGATCTTGGGTATGACTTTCTTTATCTCTTTCTTCACCCTTGTCAAGAACTCGCGCTTCGACCTCTCGATTTCTTCGGGATCCCTTGCCTCCCTCTCCGCCACGGGCATCTCCTTCACCAACCTCTCCCTGATCTCGTCCAAAACCGCTAAAGTGGCTTTGTTTATCCTCTTCAAGCTAACGTGGTAGATCGGAACGAATTCCTTTTCCGACTTATATATCCTGACGTTCGCATAATATCCGTTAGCGTTCACCCTGTAGCTTGCTAGCTCTTCCTTCTCACTCTTTTTTCTCCTCGTTTTCTTCTCACCTTCTTTCCTTCTTTTCAACTTCCTTCACCTTTAAGTACCCTCCCGCGAAGGGGTTGAGGGAGTAATCAAAGGTTATGAGTCCCTCTTCCTCCAAGATCTTCGCCCATTCCTCTATGGTCTCGGGCTTCACTCTGAGCCGCTTGGCTGCGCCCTTCAAGCTTATCTTCTTTTTCTTCTTAACAAGCTCGTAGAG
>JAGHCF010000028.1:0-5637 GCA_021160605.1 Nanobdellota archaeon
CCTCTAGAGCTTCACCTTCGTGTATTTCTGTAGCCAAAGGAACAGGATTATCCATATGATGAGGGAGAGGGCGACCAATCCTTCAAGAGGGATCAGATCCATGAACAGGAGGAATAAGAGCTCCGTGGAGAAGAGGGCAGACCAAGGGATGATGGACCAAGAGAAAACTTTGCTTCCATCCAAGGGAGGGATGGGTAGGGTGTTGAAGAAGGCGATGGCCAAGTTCAAGTAAGCTGCCACCCCGAATATGGGATTGAAGGGTTCGAGGGATTTGAACAAGACCAGCAAGAGGAGGTTGGTGGCAGGACCGGCTAGAGCAATCTTTCCCCTCTCCTCCATGGTCAGGGAGACGAACCTAAATCCTATCCTCGTCTCATAAGCGGTTGATATTATTACTGCCCCAACAGTGGCGAAGATTAGGTCCACCCCCATAGCCCAACCAAAGAGGGAAAGGAAAATTGAAGTCACGGCCCACTGGGGGAGGAAGTAGTATTCCGCCTTGCAATCATATCTCTGGGCCACTAACTTGTGGGCAATCTCGTGAAAGACGAAGGCCGGAGCGGCGACGACGGTGGATATCAAGATGTTCAACATCCAATTTCCCGTCCGGAGGTTCAAGTACAGGTGAAGGATGAAGCCTATCACCAAAGAGGACAAGAGGAGGTCCTTCACCTCCCTCCTACTGAACTTCAACTGCTCTAACATCACTAATTCTTTGAAAGCTTCCATTTATATAGTTTAGAGTGCCCCTGATCCAAAGCACATCTCCTTCCTTTACTTCATGAGGGAGCCACCAGCTCGTCACCCTCACGCTACAATTCTGCCCGCAAAGGTAGAAGGAGATGTACTTTCCCCTGTAAATGTTTGAGCATACTTTTCCGGACACAAAATCTCCTCCCTCACATACCTCTTTAGGATTTAAGGGAAAGAAGGTGAAGAGGACGAAGAAGGCTGATATGAGGGAGAAAGTGATGAATTGAAGCTTTTTAGGACCTAAGGGCCTGAGCCACTCCCTTATCCTCCTTTTGTTTGCCAAGAGGAAAAGTGAGGCGAGGATCACCAAGAAGGAGGAATATTCGTGACTTCCCAATAAGAAAAAGCCGTACCTCCCGAATACTTCTACTCCTGAGAGCAAGAACAACCAAGAGAAGGAGGAGAACCAACCCAAGAAGGCAGATATGGCCTTTCTCCTCCCGGAGATGAATTTTAAAAGAAGGAAGAGGATTAACACGAGGGGGTTTTGCACCTCAAAACCGAGCAAGGAGCCCAGGATGGTGTAAGGGGCTTCCAACATCAAGATTTCTGAGAGGGAAAAGGAGAACAGAGCCAAGGCGAGAGCCATCATAACAGACCACTCAGGAAATTGTATCCGTCGGTTCCAGGGAAGGGAAGCATGTTAAAGAGGAACAACCACTTATTCAACTGCATGAGCACGAAGAAGAACAAATACTTCTCCCCCCTGACTAATTCATATCTGCACACGAGGTAGGAGAAAAGGAACACGAAGAGGTTCACTAAAGGACCGGTAATTGCTATCATGCTGAACTGAAACCCAGTGACGTAGCCCCTCACGGAAACGTAGGCTGGGATGAAAAAGATGAAGGGGAATTTCATGTACTTCATCAATACGCCAAGAAAGATGAAGGGGTGGATGTGATAAACCGCGTAGGCACCAAAGCTCATGGCCACGAACTTGTGTCCCAACTCGTGAAATATCACTGAGGGGATGGCCGCTAGGGTTGCCATGAAGAATTCCTTCTTCCCGGGCCTCGAGTAATAGAACTCGGTTGAGGGTTTCACGAAAAAATCCATGAACATGTAACCTATCGCGAAGATGGTGAGGACCATCTCCAGGATCTCTTGGAACATAATTCTCTTTCTTCCTTTGGATTTTTATTCTTTTGTCAAGCGAACTTATTTAAGATATAGGAGGGCACTGACCACGGGATGAACCAATAGAGGGAAGAGACAAGGACAGCCACCACGTCGCCTCCTTCAATCCTTAAGGCATAGATGTTTTGCACCCAATCTGGCCTCATGAAGGTGAACTCGAACAAGAAGCCAAGGGCCAGGGACAATAAACCCATCTTTTTTGGTTCATATCTCTTCTTGATGAAGACCAAAGAACCTGCCAAGCTGAATAGGACATAAAATATGGACACACCGACGAGCATCTCGTAGAGGAACGCCCACCACCCCTTCTGTTCTATCTCTTCCTGATACTCGGGAACGGCTGTTGAGCCGAAGATTATCTCCAGGAACAACAAGTTGACCAAAAGGGAAAGGGATAGGAAGGTGAGGTAGACCTTCAAGAAATCCGCGACTTTCATCATTTTTTATCTTGCCTTTTCGCCCTTAAGAACTTTGGGGTTAGGGTAATGTTTTTGAATCGAACGCACGAGGGATAAACATGTACGTGTTGGACGCGAGCGCCTTCATAAATCTGAGCGAGTTGTTTGAGGGGGAATTCTTGACGACTCCAGAGGTGGTGAAAGAATTAAAGGACCCAAAGAGCAAAGCACTGCTGGAGGCGAAAGATGTTAAGGTCGTGGACCCGAAAAAGGAATTCATTGACGTAGTTAAGGAGAAGGCTAGGGAGACTGGAGATATCTTATCGGAGGCGGACGTGAGCGTTCTCGCTTTGGCGTTGGAAAAAAGAGCAACCTTGGTGACGGATGATTACAACATCCAGAACTTGTGCGATGAGCTTGGGATTCCCTTCAAAAGAGCCTTTGAGAGAGGGATCAAGAAAAAGTTCATTAGGAGAAAATGTTGTCCTAATTGTGGGAAGTTTTTTGAGGGAGAAAGATGTCCTCTTTGTGGGGCTAAATTAGTGTCAAAGGTGGTGAGGGTTGAAGATCTACGTGGTCCTGATAGAGCCTGAGGAGGACGGGAACATCGGGGCTATAGCCAGAGTCATGAAGAACTTCGGCTTTAAGGAACTAATTTTGGTCAATCCCAAGTGCAAGATAGGTCAAGAAGCTTATGTTCGGGCCATGCACGCGAAGGACGTGTTAAAGGGGGCCAAGATCGTGGAGGAATTTGACCCTAACGAGTACGATTTCGTGGTAGGAACCACCGCGAAAGGAGGGGGGTTCTACAATGTGAGGAGGTTCTCCATCACCCCTAAGGAGTTGAAAGGCAAACTCTCTGGGAAAGTAGCCATCCTCTTCGGGAGGGAGAGCATAGGGTTGAAGAACGAGGAGTTGGAGATGTGCGACCTCATGGTGAGGATCCCAACGAGCAAGAAGTACCCCACCATGAACATCTCCCACGCGTGTGCCATTTTATTGTACGAGCTCTCGGGACTAAAGGAGGAAAGGAGGTTGGCGAAGAGGGAGGAGAGGGAGGCGGTGATCAAGATGGCTGAGGAAGTCTTGAGTAGGGTGAAGTTCAGGAAGACATCCCAGAGGAAGACCATACTCCTCACTCTAAGGAGGGTGCTAGGCAGGGCGGAGTTGAGGAAGAGGGAAGCCTACACCTTGGCTGGTATGTTCAGGTCGGTAAGGAACGCGATGAAAGATGAGGGTAGTTGAGCTGAAGAAGGTGAGCAAGAAGTACGTCTTGGGTAAATCTTTTTATGCCCTCAAGGACGTGGATCTAGTGGTAGAGAAAGGAGAGTTCCTCTCCATCTTAGGTCCTTCTGGCTCGGGAAAGAGCACCCTGCTGCACATAATGGGCTTGTTGGATACCCCTTCTTCAGGCAGGGTCCTGTTCAGGGGGAGAGATGTCTCCAAGATGAGCGAGGACGAGAGAGCGGAGATAAGGAACAAGGAGATAGGTTTCGTATTCCAGTTCTTTTATCTCTCTCCTTTCCTGACCGCAAAGGAGAACGTCATGCTTCCCATGATGTTCGCTGGCGAGGTGGATGAAGAAAGGGCAGAGGAACTGTTGAGGAGGGTGGGATTGGGAAACAAGATGAATAATAGGCCTCACCAACTGTCTGGAGGGGAAAGGCAGAGGGTGGCGATAGCCAGGGCTCTGGCCAATAACCCAGCCCTCATCTTAGCGGACGAGCCAACGGGAAACTTGGACTCTAAGACGGGGAAGGATATCCTGGAACTCTTCAAGGAGATTTGGAGGGAGGGAAACACTATAGTGTTCGTTACCCATGACAAAGAGCTGTCGAAGGCCGCGGAGAGGAAGGTTCATTTATTGGATGGCCGAATCGTTGGATAATTTTTTAAAAAAAGGAAGGGTTAGGAAGACCATGAGGAAACTCGCTTTCCTGTTTTGGATCCTCTTCTTGAGCGTAAGTAGTGCCCAGTTGAGTGCCCAAGCATCTCATTTAGAGATCCCGAAAGGAGGGGAAGGAATACTGACGCTCACCCTGACGAACTCCGGGACGAGCACGATTTATGAGGTGAAGGTGGCCTTCGTGGGGTTAGACTCTCCTCTCGTCGGGGACACTTGTTCAGTCTGTGATGTCTGGAGCTCAGTGTGGAACAAATGCAACGAGTACAATGAAGGTTGCTTCTTAACTCTAGGTGACCTTCCATCATCAGGTTCGATCTCCACTTACTACAGGATTAGCGCGCCTGTGAGCGCTCCCCCTGGGAATTACCTGGCACAATTCGTGGTCAAGTACACCACGGGCTCTCAAGAGAAAGAGTTCAACTTATTCGCGACCATCACGATCTCTGGGGCTCCTCAGGTGAGATTGGTAGAGATATCCATACCTGACCACGTCCTCCCCACCCAGAGTTTTAACCTCTCTTTCTACGTGAAGAACGAGGAATCCTACGAGTTGAGGGATCTGTCAGTAGAGGCGAGTGGGGCGGGATTGCTGTTCGATAAGGATTCGATCAAACTGGACGATCTTGGGCCAGGAGAAGAGAAAAAAGTTTCTTTCCAGGTCTTTCCATCCGAGAACATAGACGAAGGCATAAACAGCTTGGAGGTGACGCTGAGTTACAGAGACCCCTCTGGAAATTCTTACACGGAGCAAGAGGAGATAGACTTCTTCGTCGGGGGAAATACGTCTTTTGATGTCATCATTGATGACATCTACCCCTTCCCACCAACTAACGGGAGTAAGTTCACGTTGAGTGTGGGTGTCTTAAACTCAGGGTTGCTCTCCGCCAAGTCCGTTAAGGTGACCCTCTACGGAGAACATGTCTCAGAACCGAAGGAGTACTTCATTGGAGACCTAAGGAGGGGAGAATATGACACGGCGAGCTTCAGCATATTACCCGAATCTCCCGGAGAGCTCGACTTAGTAGTTGAAGTCTCTTACATGAACGATTTTGGGGAGAGAGTCTCCTTCAATGAGAGCCTGAGCGTGGAAGTGGAGGGAACTCTTGTGGAAGGGAAGAGCTCGCCTCTCCTGGCAGTCCTCTCGAGTTTCCTCGTTGCCTTTCTCCTCATCTACTGGTTCAAGAGGAAGAGGAGATGAGATTCAAACACGTGCTCTTCCTAGCTTTAAAGGACTTGAGCGAGAGAAGGCTTAGGAGTTGGCTTACCATCCTCGGCATCGTGATAGGGATAGCTGCGGTTGTAGGACTCGTAGGGGCTACCAGGGGCATAGAGAGCCAGGTGGAAAGGGAGCTCATGAGGTTGGAGGCGGATAGGATAACCGTGCTCCCTGGAAAACTCAGTTTCACGTTTAGAGTGGGTTCTCTTTCCATTCCTCAGGAG
>JAGHCF010000035.1:0-8299 GCA_021160605.1 Nanobdellota archaeon
ACACTGCCCTGTCAGCCAGGACCTTGGCGGGAGATGTGGAGATTCCTGGGAAGTACTTCGCGATAGCCAGGGTATTCAGGCCAGATGTGGTGGACAGGACCCACCTGCCAGAATTCAACCAAGTGGAGGGGATCGTCTTAGGGGAAGGTCTGAGCTTCAAGCACTTGTTGGGCATGTTGAAGCTGTTCGCCGAGGAGATCGCTGGGACCAAGAGATTCAGGTTCGACACCGGATACTTCCCGTTCACCGAGCCCAGCGTGGAGCTCGTGGGTTATAAGAAGGGTTTCGGCTGGGTGGAGCTAGGAGGAGCAGGGGTATTCAGGCCAGAGGTGACGAAACCCTTCGGCATAGACGTCCCAGTGCTCGCGTGGGGGTTAGGAATAGATAGGTTGTTCATGATGAAGTACAAGATAGATGATATCCGAAAGTTATTCAGTTATGACTTGGAGTGGTTGAGATGCCAACCATAACCATCTCGAGGAGAGACTTAGAGAGATTGGTAGGTAGGAGGATAAAGGATTTGGAGGATTGGTTGGGTTACTTGAAGGCGGAGATCAAGGGGAGGAAGGGCGATGAGATAGAAGTGGAACTCAAGGACACGAACAGGCCTGACCTCTTCTCCTTGGAAGGGATCGCTAGGGGGTTGAGAGACCTGATGGGTGTGAAGAAGAGGTTCAAGTTCGGGGAAGAGCCCATCCTGGAAGTGAGGGTCAAGAGGGTGGGGATAAGGCCCTACATAGCCGCTGCCGTGATAAAGAAGGTGAGGCTGAGTGACAGCTCGATAAAATCCCTCATGCACCTCCAAGAGGTGCTGGACAGAACGGTAGGGAGAAACAGGGAGCGCACGAGCATAGGTTTGTACAACTACGACTTGTTAAGGCCGCCCTTGTATTACGAGTTAGGAAATCCCAACATCTCCTTCGTCCCGCTAGGCTTCGAGAGGAAGATGACCCTCAAGGAGATCTTGAAGGAGCACCCAAAAGGTGTGGAGTACGGCCACATAATCAAGGGAGGTTATCCCATACTCAGGGACAGGAAGAAGATCCTATCCTTCCCTCCCATCATAAATTCCAACGACCTGGGCAGGATAACCACGAAGACTAAAAATGTGTTGGTGGAGGTCACCGGAACGGACCTGAAATGGGTGGAGCACGTCTTGAAGATAGTCTCCTTATCCGTCCTTGAATGGGGGAAAGAGCTCCATCCCGTGAGGATCCTTTACAAGGGAGGGGAAAGGATCACCCCAGACTTATCTTGGGAGGAAGTGACCCTAGACCTCCTCGAACTCGAGAGGTTGAGTGGTTTCGAGATAAAGGACGTGGAGAGGCACTTGAGGAGGATGGGATACGAGGTGATCAAGAAGGGGAAGAGGTTCGTCAAGGTGAGGGTACCAACCTACAGGATGGATGTGATGCACCCTGTGGATGTGATGGAAGATGTCCTCATATCCTATGGTTATAATAAGGTAGAACCCGAGATGCCCGAGCTCCCGACCATGGGTTGGAAAGATGGGTTGACGGACAAGTTCAGGGAAATAGGGCTCGGTATGGGATTGGAAGAAGTTCAGACCTTCATCATGAATTCCAAGTCCTTCCTCAAGGACTTCGAGGTCTTGGAAGTGGAGAACCCGATGAGCTCTTCTAAGGATTGTCTGAGGAGTTGGATATATCCCTGTCACTTGGAGTTCCTGAGCATGAATACCCACGTCCCATATCCCCAAAAGATATTCGAAGTAGGAGAAGTGGTGCAAGGCATTAAGACAAGGAGACATCTATGCGTCACTCTGGCCCCTTCCAACTTCACGGAAGCGAAGCAGATGTTGGAGCACGTGGCTGGTAGGTTGAGGTTTGAGTACGAGTTGGTCCCCCAAGAGTTCCCTTGGCTCATAGAGGGAAGGTGCGGGAAGATAGTGGTAGGTAAGAAGGAGATTGGAGTCATAGGGGAGGTGCACCCGGGAAAGCTGAACGAACTCGGCATCTTCAACCCTGTCTCCTTGTTCGAGATCGATATAGACTCTCTGAGGAGGTTCTATGATAAGATACGAACCGTATGAGGAGTTGAAGGAGCTGGCGGAGGAAGTGGTCGAGGAATACTCGCTGAAACACATAGATCTGAACAGGGTATTGTTCTTCAGGAGCTTCGGTTCCAAATCTAAGGCTATTGCCAGGTGTTGGGCCCTCCCAAGGCTCTGGCAACAAGCCCTAGGGATAGAGGCTCACTACGTCGTTGAGGTCATATGGGAGAGGTTCGGGAAGTTGGATGAGAAGGGGAGGAAAAGGGTCATCCTGCATGAGCTGCTCCACATCCCGAAGTCCTTTTCCGGAGGACTGAGGAATCATCACGTGTTGAGGAGGGTGTTGAATGAGTTACAGAAAGGGGGCGGACGCTGAGAGAAGGTTAATAAAGCTCTTGAGGGAAAAGGGGTACGAGTGCGTGAGGGTAGCTGGTTCCGGGAGGGCGAGATTCGAACAACCGGACGTCCTCGCCAGTGATGGCAGGAAAGTAATATGTATAGAGTGCAAGTTCGTGAACAAGGATGTCCTCTACATAAGCAGGGAGGAGATCGATGCCCTTAGGAGGTTCGCCAAGAGGTTCGGATGTAAGCCCGTACTCGCCGTTCAGTTCAAGAAGAGGTGGAGGTTCTGGGAGGTGGAGAAGTTAAAGGGAAAAGGATACATCAAGTTGGAACCCAATCAACCTTCAGCTTCCTCGGATATATGAAGACGTTGAACATGACCACCAACAAGAGGAGTAACCAGAAAGGGGAGTAAATGAAGTAATAGGCTAGGAACTCGTGGACGTGAAATTCGTATCCCAATCTCCTCGAGAAGAAGTAGAAGACCGGGAGATATCCAACGAAGATGAGCAATCCCAGGAGGATGTTCTTCAGGAGAACCACTGGCGGGGAGACCAAGAGGAAGAGGGAAAGGAGAGGAGGGAAGTAGTTGGAGATGACCGCGAGAATGACGGCAGCGAGGGTCATGAAAAACCCTTCTGGGGTTATGAGAGAGAGGAGGAGCCAAGCGAGGGCTGGGAGATAAGTGAAAATGACGAAGAGGGCCACTATAGGGTGCTTCACTATGCCCTTTAGCAGCTCCTCGTAGTGGTCCCTTATGTAGATGATACCCCCTATGCTCCACCTCTTCCTCTGTTTTATGAGCGCTCTCACCGTGGAGGGGGCCTCTGTCTTGACCACGGGTTCCACCAAGTACTTGAATTTTCCCCTCTCGAACGTCCTTATGGCGATGTCCATATCCTCTGTGGGGACCTCCCTGAACCCCCCCACCTCCTCGAAGAGCTCCCTCTTCATGGCAAAGGCAGCTCCGTTCACGCCAACGCACCGCTTGATGGTCTTCGACATGAACCAGTTCGTGATGTTCGCGGCTATGTAATCGTAATAGATCACCTTGGCGATCTTACTGTCCTTGATGATCTCCTTCCTCAGTTCTAAGATGTCACAATCCTTCATCCCTTCCTCCACCTTCTTCAGAATCCCTTCTTTGACCTCTGTGTCCGCGTCCAAGAAGAGGAGTATATCTCCCTTTGAGAGTTTCACCCCCAGGTTCAAGGCCCTCGGCTTCCCTATCCTCTTCCCATTGAGGACGAACTTCACCCCTCTGAACTTCATCCTTTTAACTTCCTCGTCCGGCTCGTCCACCACCACTATGATCTCCTTCTTAACTTTCTCCTTAGTCAGGACTTTTAGAATGGACTTCAACCTCTTCGAGTTCCTGTAAACGGGTATGATGACGCTTATCACGAGTTGAACTAAAGAAGAAGTTCATTAAATCTTTTTTCGAAAGTATTAAAAAAAGGCAGTTTTTTAAAAAAGTAGGGGTGCTCAAAATGGACGTTTTGAGGAAGAAACAGGCAAAAGAAGTGGCGAAGGGGCTGGGAATGAGGTTCCCAGATTCAGCGATAGCCGCGTTGGACAGGAAGGTAGTCGAGCTCATAAAAGAAGCCGCTAACAGGGCAAAGGCGAACAAAAGGAAGACCATCACTGAATACGACTTTTGAGCTTTTTTCTCTTTTATTACCTCCAGAGCCTCGACTTACCTGGAAGAACCTTAATAACCTCCTCAGCCCCTACTCCTAAGATCTTGGCTATTTCTTCCGCCAACTCCTCGGGCTCTTCATCCCCTGGATAGATCAAAACGTAATGCCTAGTTTGTTTCCTGATCGCGCTCCTTGGACCAGCTATGACCTCTCCTTCGCTATGACCTATAGCTAATTCGGGCTTCACGTCCTTGACATATTTCTTCTTCCCCTTTATCATGAAAGACCCTTTAGGCATGTACATGCCCGAAGGGGGGGCTAATCCTATCTGATGGGGAGAGACGCAGAAGACATCGACCGCTCCGTATCCCATCTTCCAAGCCTTCGAGTAATTAACGGTGTTCTGGGCCGCCTCCTGAATGGTCTTCTCCCCTGCCTCCTTCCCGTTCTTTATCAGGGTGAAGGGAGAACCATGGATGTCCGCGTGCAGGACTAGGTCATTGGGCTCCATGTATTTTCTTATCAAAATCTCGTTCTGTTTAGCATTTCTTCCAGATATGACGAGGAAACCCTCGCTAGAGATGAACCAATGGAACTTCTCGTACCACTTTTCCCTCCTTTTCTCCTTCTTGGCTTTGGGCTTCTCTTCTTTTTTGACAACGACCTGCTTCGCCCTCTCCGCTTTCCTCTCGTACTTCTTAGCCAAATCATAATACAAGTTCAAGTTCTCCCCTAAGCTCCTCTCAAGGCTCAACTCTATCCCGTCTATGACCACAGCCCTTTTTTCAGGGTCATAAGAATCTATCCTCCTGCCAAAGTGTTCCAGGAATTCATCCACTCCATACCAACCGTACTCACTTATTCCCCTTCTCAGAGCATTGAAAATCTCTTCGAGTTCTCCGAAGTTCTCTATGATGTACTCCGCCTTTTCCTTGTATTCCTTCGCCTTCCTCTCGTGTTCCTTGTAATCTATGACTATCTCCCTCTCTTCCTTCTTCTCTTCCGCCAAGCTGTCATATGCTTCGCTCAAGGTCTCGAAGCGCTTCCCTTCCCCCTTCATGCTCTTGAAGGGAAATGGGAGGACCACGCCGTTCATCACTAAAGGTCTCACGTCTTTCTCCTTCAGCTCTTCGATGGCTCTCCTTATCTTTTCTATCTCTTCATCGCCCAGTTCCCTTGGACTCTTCGTCTTCTTCACGCCAGCCAATGCACATATCTCCTCCGCAAATCTCCCTCCAAATCCCATGTCCACCGCCAAGAACCTCACGACATCCTTCCTCTCGCTCTTCTTAGCGTCTTCGAGTTTCTTCGTGGGAGGAGGCGGTTGGTAAGGGGTCCTCGGTTTCACCCACCTCGTCCCGAAGTTCTGGATATGGAGGGGGAAAATGATGTTAAGATCTTCATCGCAGAGGATTATATTCCCGGGTCTCATGACCTCGAATATCAACTTGTGTCCACCTATCTCAAAAACCACTATTCTCTCCATGTCCAACTGACTTATCTTCCTCAGCTTCTTGTTTCTCAAGTACTTCCTCAGCAGCATGCAAAAGTTGGAAGGCACCTGCTCCCTCTCCTCTTTTTCGGTGAGATACAGACCTCTTCCAGGCCAGAGCTTGAGGACGTACTCCTTCCCCTTGTAGAAGTGTAAGTAGTAGGTGTCCCCTTTGTTGTAGATTCGTTCTAACCTTGCTCCTTCCAAGAATGAGAGTTCCCTCACTATGTGATATACATCCAAACTCGCCTGCTCCATCACATTTAAAATGGTTCTCTTATCTTTAAATTCTATGAGGGCTCTCATGGAATTCTACCCCGTTGATGTGGATTACATAGATGAGGGCGGTAATTCTGTGGTGAGGATCTTCGGAGTGACAGAAGAAGGGGAAAGGGTCATTGTGTTGGACAGGAACTTCCACCAATACTTCTATGTGAGGTTCAAAAACCCCGAGAAGGTCGTGGAGAAGGTGAAGAAGTTGAAGGTGGACAAATACAAGGTCGTGGATGCTAAGGTTGAGGAGATGAAGAGGTTGGGGGAACCCATCAAGGTCGTGAGGATATGGGTGAACCACCCATCCGCCGTTAAGGTCATCCTGGACGAGTGTGAGAAGATGGAAGGATTCGTGGAGAAGTACGAGAGGGACATCTCATTCTACAAGAGGTACATCATGGATAAGAAGCTAGTGATGTTCGCCCGCACGAGGGTAGAGGGAAGGATGATGAAGGAGAAGCCTATGGTTTTTGACGCGACTTCCGTGAAGCCATTGAATGGGGATGACTTGAAGGATATAAAATTCATAGCCTTCGACATAGAGACGTATAACCTCAGGGGGAACCCAAGGCCTGATGTTGACCCCATAATCATGATATCCTTATACTTCTCGGATGGGAGGAAGAAACTCCTTACTACCAAAAAAATAAGGAAGGATTACGTGGAAAACTTAGAAGATGAGGCAAGCATGTTGCTCAGGTTCACCAGGATAATCAAAGAAGAGAGGCCTCTTCTGTTGGTGGGTTATAACTCTGATCTCTTTGACATGCCCTACCTGAAAGCGCGCATGGACAAGTACAAATTGAAGATGGACTTCGGTTGGGATGGGAGTTCTGGGAAATTTGTGAGGAGAGGAAGACAGTATGGGATGAAGTTCAAAGGACTAATACATGTCGACTTATATCCCTTCATCATGAACATTTTGGGTCCAAACCTGAAGACAGAAGTTTATGGGTTGGATGCTGTGGCTAAAGAGCTTTTGGGAGAGGGAAAAGACGAGATGAACAAAGGGGACATGTGGCGTATGTGGGAGCATGGGGGGAAAGAGCTAGAAAAACTAGCGGAGTACAGCTTGAAGGACGCTTACTTGACCGGGAAGCTCATGGAGAAGCTCCTCTTCCAGCTCATAGAGATCTCAAAGCTAACATCCCTTCCCCTCTACGATGTCTGTAGGATCGGGTATTCTCAATATGTGGAAAGCTACTTGATGAGTCACATAAGAGAGTTCAATGAGCTCATCCCAAACAGGCCAACTCAAGAGGAGATAAGTAAGAGGTTCGCCAGGACCTATGAAGGGGCCTTCGTCTACGAACCCGAACCAGGATTATATGAAGACATAGTGGTGTTGGACTTCCGTTCCTTGTATCCTTCCATCATCATAAGTCACAACATCTCGCCGGACACGCTAAACAAGGGGAAGGACCACGTGACCCCGGAGATCAGAAAAGGCGTGAGATACGGTTTTCCAAAAAAACCCATTGGCTTCCTTCCCAAACTCTTGAGAAACATCCTCGAGAGGAGATGGCGCATAAAAGCCATGCTCAAGGACGTGAAGGGAGAAGAAAGGAAGATCTTGGATGCCAGGCAATTTGCCCTCAAGACCGTGGCAAATGCGAGTTATGGTTATCTGGGATTCCCCCGTTCTAGGTGGTATTCTCTAGAATGTGCCGAAAGCATTACTGCTTTTGGTAGGCATTACATAAAGAGCGTCATCGAAAAGGCAGAGCGTATGGGCTTGAAGGTGGTGTACGGGGACACGGACTCTGTGTTCCTGAAGGTGAAGAAAAAAAGTGATTACGAGAAGTTCTTGGAGGAAGTTAACAGGGAACTCCCCGAGTTCATGGAGCTCGAATTCCAGTACTTCTGTCCCACCGGGATCTTCGTGGGAAAGAAAGGAGAGGTAAAGGGGGCGAAGAAGAAGTACGCTCTCCTAACAGAGGACGGGGAGTTGATCATAAGAGGTTTTGAGTCCGTGAGGAGGGATTGGGCTGAGATCGCTAAGGAATGTCAGACTAAAGTGTTGAAGGCGCTACTGATGGAGAAGGATAGGGAAAAGGCGGAAAGGATAGTGAAAGAGTACGTGGAGAAGTTGAGGAAGCATGAGATCCCTGACGAGAAGGTAATCATCTACACCACCCTAAAGAAGCCCTTATCGGAGTATAAGGCGATAGGTCCCCATGTAGCTGCAGCTAAACGTGCGAAGAAGTTAGGATACTACGTAGAACCCGGGACCATCTTAAAGTATGTCATCGTTGAAGGACCCGGCTCCATTTCTGAGAGGGCAAGGTTATACGAGGAGTACAAGAGGAGAAAGGAGCGGTATGATGCTGAGTACTACATAAACAACCAAATCATCCCTGCTGTCTCTCAGATCCTCCAGACCTCTGGGCTGGAGAGAAAGGAGAAGAAGTTGGAACAATTCTTCGGTGGTTGAGTTGTACGAGGAAGCTGGAAAGATAGCGTCCAAAGCCAGAAATCTCGGATATTCTCTCCTCAAGGAAGGAATCCTCTACAGAGAAGTTGTGGAGGTCGTAGAGG